>DASQNL010000223.1:0-6499 GCA_035644995.1 Pyrinomonadaceae bacterium
GTGGCGGGAGTTGGAGACGGAGCGGGCGTTTCATTCGGGGCTGGTGGAGCCTGTGGTGGGGGAGTTGGTGGAGGCGGCGGAGCGGGCGGGGCTGCGCGAGCCGGAGGGAGCGTTCGTGTCGGGTGTGAGCGGGCGATGGGCGGGGAGTGAAGTGGCGCAGGCGGAGTACTGGGGGCGGCAGGCGCGCGAAGCGGTGCGGTTCGGGGAAGGAGTGGAGGAGGTGTTGGGGAGCGGAGGGGAGTGGTACTTGTTGGAGGTGGGGGCGGGGCGCGGGCTGGCGGCGTTGGCGCGGCAGGTGGTGCGGGGAGGGAAGCGGGTGAGCGCGGGAGGGATGGGGCACGAGTGCGGAGCGACGCTGAGCGGAGCGGAAGCGAGAGGCGCGGGCAAGGGAGAGGGTAAGAGAGAGGCGCGGGGAGAAGCGAGAGGCGAGAGGCAGGGAGAGGCGAGAGGGATGGTGCGGGAGTTGGGGCGGCTGTGGGAGAGCGGAGTGGCGATAGGCGGAGGGGAGCGAGGGGGACGGAGGGTGACGCTGCCCACTTATCCTTTTGAACGTCAATCTTTCTGGATCGACCCGCCGCACATCCGCAAACCTGTCGCGGCGGAGCAAGCAGCGGCGGAGCAGGCAGCGGCGGAGCAAGCGCGCATCGTCGTGCCCGAAGCCCGGCAGCCGAAGGTCGCGTCGGACGGGCAGTTGGAAACGCTGCCGCTCGCGCCCGCGCCTTTGGGAGGCAACGGCGCGCACGGTACTGCGGAACCGGGCGGCGCGGCTTCGGTTGAAGCGCACGTAGCCGACGCGGAGACTTTGTCCGTGCTGGAGCGCGTGATGACAAAACAGTTTGAAGTGATGGCCGAGCAGTTGGAGGTCTTACATCATCAACGAATGTTTGATGAACCCTCCTAAACCCGGACGAGGAACTTAGCCGGGCGTTCAGCGCGGCCGCCGGGTAGCAGAGTTCTCAGACCGCAGTCGTGGCAATTGCGCGAGTCGTCGCGTGCGCGATTGTCAAACGCGTTAGTTGGCGACGGCCACTAAATCATAATCTTCCTACTGCTCAAGCCGGGCAGTGCATTGATAAATTCATTCGATCAAGCAGCGAGGTATTTATGTCAGAGTCGCAACATATCACTCAAGAAACGGAAGTCGCCGCAACGCTCGTCACGCCGCGACAGGCGGGCATCCTGCGGATGCTGAGCGGCGTGATCAAGGATTTGACGGGAGCCGACCCCGGCACGGTCGACCCGCAGGTGAGTTTCTTTGAGCTGGGCGTAGACTCGCTGCTGCTGCTGCAAGCCACGCAGAAGATCGAAGATCGCTTCGACGTTCAAGTGCCGTTCCGGCTGTTGTTCGAAGACCTCTCGACGCTCGGTTCGCTGGCCGCCTACATCGATCAGGAATTGCCGGCCGACGCCGCGCTGCCCGAACTGTTTGAGCCGGAGACGGTCGCCGAAGTTACCGCTGAGACGACCTATGCGGAAGTTCCGGCGCACGCATCGGAGACGTTGGCGAGCGAGGGGACGCAGGCGGAGGCGCGCGCCGTTGAGTTGTCGCCGGAGACGGCCGCGGGGGCGCGTGAAGAGTTGAGGACGGAGATGGAGCGGCACGGAGCCAACGGCGAAAGGCCGCAGGCGCGCGCAAACGGGCACGCCGCGCCCCGCGAAGCCGCGAGAGAGGCGACGCCTAACGGCAACGGCACGGCCGTTCACGCGCCGGGCAGCTTGCTGGAGCGCGTCATGCTGCAACAGTTGCAACTCATGACGCAGCAGCTCCAGGTTTTGGGCGGCGCGCGTCGCGCCGCCGGGCGGGCGACAACTCCGCAGGCGGCCGAATCGGCGGAGGCGTCGAACTCGCCGCTGGCCGCAACGCACATCCCGGCGGCGGATAACGGGAGCAACGCAGCGCAGCCGTCGCTCCGCTTCGAGAACGACGCGGCGACGGCCGCCGCCGCGCACTCGCCCGTGGAGGCGAGGGTAGAGACGAGAATTGAATCGGCCGCGACAAAGGCCGGGGCGGACAATGCGGGAGCGGCGGGAGCGAGCGCGGAAGTCGAGCCGGCGAGCGTCGAGTCGGCGACGCGCAAGCCGTTCGTTCCTTACCGCCCCATCGAGGCGGGGACGAAGGGCGGTTTGACTCCGCAACAGCAGGCGTATCTGGAAGACTTCACCGCCCGCTACATCAAGCGCACGGGCGAGTCGAAGCGGCAGACGCAGGAGTATCGCCCGGTGGTCGCCGACCCGCGCGTCTCGATGGGCTTCCGCATGCTCTGGAAGGAGTTGGTCTATCCGATCATCGTGGATCGCTCGGCAGGCTCGCGCGTGTGGGATGTGGACGGCAACGAGTACATCGATCTGGCGATGGGCTTCGGCGTCAATCTCTTCGGCCACAACGCGCCCTTCATCCGCGAGGCGTTGGAGCAGCAACTCCGGCAGGGCATCCAACTCGGCCCCATGTCGCACCTCAACGGGCCGGTCAGCCGACTCGTCTGCGAACTGACGGGAATGGAGCGCGCCCTGTTGTGCAACTCAGGAACGGAGGCCGTGATGACCGCCCTGCGGCTCGCGCGCACGGTGAGAAAGCGCAACCGCGTGGTGATCTTCGCAGGCTCTTACCACGGCTCGTTCGACGGCGTGCTGGCGCGCGCGCGCAACAACAACGCCGACGCGCCGCACGCGCTGCCGATGGCGCCCGGCGTCCCGCCCGGCATGGTCGAAGACGTGCTGGTGCTCGATTACGATAACCCGCGTTCGCTCGAAATCATCGAAGCGCAGGCGGGCGAGTTGGCCGCCGTTCTGGTCGAGCCGGTGCAGAGCCGCCGCGCCGACATCCAGCCGCGCGAATTTCTCCGCAGGCTCCGGCGGATCACCGAGGAGACCGGCGTCGCGCTCATCTTCGATGAAGTCATCACGGGCTTCCGCTCGCACCCCGGCGGGGCGCAGGCGTGGTTCGGCGTCAAGGCCGATCTGGCAACTTACGGCAAGGTGATCGGCGGCGGCATGCCCATCGGCGTCGTGGCCGGGCGGGCTGATTACATGGACGCGCTCGACGGCGGCGCGTGGAATTACGGCGACGGTTCGCTGCCGCGCGCACAGCAAACCTTCTTCGCCGGAACCTTCTGCAAGCACCCGCTGGCTCTCTCGGCGGCGCACGCCGTCCTCACCCACTTGAAGACGGAAGGGCCGCAACTCCAAGAACGTCTGAACGAGCGCGCCGCGCGACTCGTCGCCGAACTCAACGACTTCTTCACACGCGAAGATGTGCCGGTGCGCGTGCTCAACTTCGCTTCGCTCCTCTCCTTCATCCCGTCGGGCAGCATGAAGTTCATGGACTTGCTCTTCTATCACATGGCGCTCAAGGGCGTGTACACGTGGGAGGGGCGCACCTGTTTCCTCTCGACCGCCCACACGGAAGAGGACATCGGGCGCGTGACGGCGGTGGTCAAAGAGAGCATCGCGGAGATGCGCGCGGGCGGCCTGCTGCCCGTGGCCTCCGACGCCGCGCGCGGCGCAACCGAATCGCCCGCCGCCACCGCCGCCGCCGCGCCGCCGCCGGAAACGACGACGCGTCGCGTGGCCTTAACCGACTTGCAGAAGCAGGTCTGGATTCTGGCGCAGATGGGCGAAGAGGTGTCGCGCGCCTATAACGAATCGGTGACGCTCGACTTTCGCGGCGTCTTCGACATCGAAGCGTTACGCCGCGCCGTCAATCGCCTCGTCGAGCGTCACGAAGCGTTGCGCACCACGTTCGCCGCCGACGGCGAGTATCAAGAGATACACCCACACGCGGAACTCGACGTGCCGCTCGTTGATTTCTCGATGCTCGACGCGCCGGAGGAGCAGCAGGCGGCAGTCTCGAAATGGCTGGCCGAGGAAGTGCGTCTCTCCTTCGACCTCGGCCGCGCGCCGCTCGCGCGCCTGCGCCTGCTCAAGCTCGCCCCGGAGCATCACCAACTCGTCTCGACCATCCATCACATCGTGGCCGACGGGCCTTCTTACGGCATCTTCCTTTACGAACTGGGCGCGCTCTACACGGCCGAGTGCGGCATCGCAGCCCCGCCCTTACAGGACGCGTCGCAGTTCAGCGATTTCGCCAAGCTCGAAGAGAGGCAACAGTCGCGTCCCTCGGCAGCCCGCGACGAGGCTTACTGGCTCTCGCGTTTCGAAACCGTTCCGCCCGCCACTTACCTGCCGTCCGACCGGCCGCGAACGACCTACGGCATCACCGGCGGACGCTACAACGTGACCTTCGATTCGCAGTTCCGCGAAGAGTTGAGCGCGCTCAGCGGCCGTTCCAGCACGACGCTCTTTATGACGCTCATGGCCGGGTTCAAAATGCTCGTCCACCAGTTGACCGGGCAGGACGACATCGTCGTCGGCATGAACGCCGTCTCGCAGACCTCCGCCGGGGCGAAGTCGCTCGTCGGCTACCGGGTCAACCCGCTGGGCTTGCGCAGCCGCCTCGACGGCGACCCGACTTTCGCCGAATACCTGGCATCGGTGAAGGGCACCGTGCTCGACGCGCTCCAGCACCAGAGCTATCCCATCGGCAAGCTGCTCAAGAAACTCAACATCCGGCGCGAGCGCAACCGCTCGCCGCTCGTCATGGCCGGTTTCCTGACGCTCGCGCTCAACCTCGACCACTTCGGAGCCGGGCCTGATTTCCACGGCCTCGAAGTTGAGATCATCCCGAACCCTCCCGCCTCCGCCAAGATCGATCTGTTCGTCGACATCATGGAGATGCGCGGCCAACTCGTCTTCAAGTGTGATTATAACGCCGACCTCTTCGACGAGCAGACCATCGCGCGCTGGATCGACCACCTGCATGCGATCCTCCGGGCGGTGGCGGCCAACCCCGGCATGCGCTTCTCTCAACTGCCGTCGCTCGACGCCGCGCCGCCGCCCTCTACCGAGCTTGCTCCCACGGTCGCCGAGTTGCCGGAAGTGTCCGTCGCGCTGGAGGTGTCGCAAGCCTCGAACATGTCTTACTTCCAGACCTTGCTCTGGCTGGGGCACGCGCTCGAACCCGGCGCCCCCACTTTCAATCTGGCCTACGAGTTGCTCGTCCCGGCGAGCATCGACCCGGAACATTTCCGCGCCGCCTTCCGCGCCCTGGTCAGCAAGAGCGACTCGATGCGCTCGGTCGTCGAAGAGATCGGCGGGCAGCCCGTCAGAAGGGTCTTGCCCGACATCCCCTTCGAGGTTGAAGTGCTCGACTTCTCGGACGCTCCCGACCCGCGCGCCTCGATGCGCCAATGGTCGGACGAAAGATGCAGCCGCCCGTTCGACATCGCCAAGCGCATGTTCGATTGCGCGCTCATCAAATGCGGCGCGGAGGAGTTCGGCATCTGCCTCGTCATTCACCACATCATTTCCGATGCGTGGGGTTTCGGGGTGTCCATCGAATACCTCTCTGAGTTGTACGAGCGTTCGGTCGCGGGGCGGCTCGACGAGGAGTTCAACATCCCGCAGTTTCAGGACTACATCCACTACGAGCGCAACTATCTCGCCACGCCGCGCGCCTCGGAGGCCAAGGCGTTCTGGGAGCGCAAGCTCGCCGTCGCCAGAGAGCCGATCAGCTTCTACGGCAACACCGCCACCGGCCGCCTGCGCTACGTGAAACGCATCATCGAGAACATGGGGCGCGAGCGCAGCGAGCGGTTGCGCGCCGCCGCCCGGCGTGAAGAGTTCTTCAACAGGTCGGAAGAGATCACGCTCTCCAACATCGTCACCGCGCTGCTCTGCGCTTTCATTTACCGTGTGAGCGGCGTGCGGCAGATTTCGCTGGGCATCCCTTTCCACAACCGGCGCACCCCTGACTTCAAAGCCTGCGACGGCTTGTTTATGAAAATCCCCACCTACCGGATCGGGGTCGAGGAAGACGATACCTTCCTCTCTCTGACGCGCCGCGCCGCGGCCGCCGTCGCCGAGGCTCTCCCCCACCGCGACTACCCGGTCGGCAACCCGACCGAGGGACAGCACTACGAAGTCGAATGCAACTTCATCGCGCGCAGCTTCCCCCTCTTTCACGGCCGGAGGGTGGGCATGCGCTGGCTCCACAGCGGGCGCGGCACTGAGACCTTCGCCTTCCAGGTCAACGACTACGAAGGCAAGGGCGCCTACGACATCGACTTCGATTTCGACACCGCCGTCTTCGACGAGGAGCAGCGCGCGCGCGCCATCCGACACTTCTTCCACATCCTCGACACCTTCCTCGCAGACCCCCTGCAATCCATCAGCTACTTCGACCTGCTGTCACCGGAAGAGAGCCGACTGGTGCTGCACGACTACAACCGGACTGAGACGGAGGAAGGTGAAGAGGGGGTGGTGGAGTTATTCGAGACGCACGCCCGGCGCACGCCCGACGCAGTCGCCGTCGGCTGCGCCGGACTCACGCTCACTTACGCCGAACTCGACCGCCTCTCGACGCGCGTCGCCCGCCGCCTCGCCCGCCGCGGTGCCGCCCCCGAGCGCGTCGTCGCCGTCCTCGCCGAACGCGGCGCGGGAC
>DASQNL010000224.1:0-4303 GCA_035644995.1 Pyrinomonadaceae bacterium
CCCGTTCGTGTGGCGGACGGGTTCGGGTGGCGAACCCGTCCGTTCTGGACGGGTTCGCCTGTCCGAAACGGCGACGGGTTCGGCAGGCGGAGGGGTTTGCTCTGCGGACGGGTTCGCGGGGCGGACGGGTTCAACTAACGATTGCGCGACAATTAACGACATGGGGTGATCGTCGCGCAAAGGAGCGTCAGTCATCTTGAGGGGCGCGCCCGGTTCCCTCAGCGCCAATTTGGATTTAGTCGGCGTGGGCTTGGTGCTTTTCATTGGTTACTCACCAATCCCAGATGGGAAGCGTTGGCCGCAACGCCCATGCGGGCGAGGATTTCTTCCGTCAGTTCGGCGTATTGCAGCGCGCCTCGGCTGTTCGGGGCGTAGACCTGAATTGGTTGATGAACGGAAGGGGATTCTTCGAGCTTGGCTTGGGCATGAATGACCGTCTCGAAAAACCAGTCACCGGACTTCTCCCGGAGTTCAAGCAGGGAATTGCCGGACACGTTCATGCGCTTGTCGAACATGGTGCAGATCGTGCCCAAGACTTTCAGGTTCTCATTCAGGCTTCGCGCCCCGTTGATTGCGTCCAGAAGGTCTTGTAGCCCATTGAGAGCGAAAGGGGCGGCCTTGACCGGGATGATCACGTAATCCGCAGCCGTGAGGGTCGCCGTGAGCAGTAAGCCCAAATTCGGGGGAGTGTCTATGATGGCAAAATCGTAACGGCTGGAAACGTTCCTCAGAGCGATTCTGAGTTTCGTGATTGCCAACGGACTCTCGCGCTCGAACTTGGCGAGGTTGATCGTTGCCGCCACCATGTCTAAATGCGGGATGGCCGTCGTCATGCCCTTTTCTTCAAGGGAGTACGCCGGTTCGCTTCCACCACCGAGGAGCACATCGGAGAGCGTTGCGCTGATCTGGTCGGGGCTGAAAAAGATTTGCGTGGCGTTGCCTTGCGGGTCGGCGTCTATCAGGAGCGTTTCATAATCCCTGATGGCTAACTCAGTGGCGAGTGTCGCGGCGGTCGTGGTTTTCCCGACGCCGCCTTTTTGATTGGCGATAGCGATTGTTTTCATGTTCCACGTCTCCCCACGTCCTTTGAAGGGAAGTTTTCAGCCCGCCGAAGCCGGGACGTGGAAGATTCGGCGAACCCTACAAGGAGCTACCTTGCATGGGCGACGGGCTGAAAGTGCGCTATTGATAGCGCATCAAGGGAAGGGAAGTCAACAAAATTATGCGGTGTAGTGAACGGTGACAGAAATGTAGTCCACATAAACGGTTACTCCGTCGCCATTGTCATCTACAACCTTAAATTTAACCCTAAACGCGGCGTCGTTCACTTCCGAAGGGGTTAGAGTCATTCCCCAAAGATCAGATGCGCCGCCATAAACTGCCTCGGCTAAGAAGCTCGGCCAGTTCAATGCAGAGGCTTTGTTTGCGCCGACAACTCCGCTTTTATACAACTGAACTGTTTGGTCTTTGCAAGCCGAACCCGCTCCGCTTTGGCTTCTTCTAATAGTAACCACTACTCCGTCAATAGTCGCTTCGGGCGGGATAGTAAAACCGAAGTCAGAGAGAGTGACGATTTCGCTTTCAAAGTATGTAAGAGCACAAGTAGCGGGGCTGTCGTCAGCCGCGCCCATAAAATCAATATCATCCCAATCATCCAGAAAGGTTCCGGGGGACTCCACATTTATACTTCCCGCAAACCTCGTCGCGGACTGTGCCGAGGGCGGTGCAGCAGCAGCCGGAGGCACGGAGAGGTTGACCCCGCCGCCCGTCTTAAAGTTTCCATCATCGCCGAATCTCAGCTTGATCATCAGGTCAACTCCGTGACGACGAACTTAGGAGACGTGCCCCACACGCTCACGACGCCGGTGTAACTATCATCCCCGACGAGCGCGCCGAGACCGTCGGAATCCGTCGTGCCGGGCTTGAGGACGAAGTGAAACACCGTCCCGCTCGCGCCTGCACCCAGACGAACGAACAGAGGGGTCGTGCCGACGTTCTGGAGAGACCACGACTTACGAGAAGCGTTCGCGGCAATCGCATCGCCGGTCGCCGTGGCAATCACCGGCACGTTGGCCGCCGAGCTTCTGCCAAGCAGGGCGATGAGAGAGGTCAGGTGTTGCGCGATGCGTTTGAGCAGACCGTTCAAGCCGCTCGTCGCCGTGTCTGAGGCCGCCGCCGATTCGTTCGTCGCGCCTAATTGCGCCGCCGTGGGCTGCGAGATGGTCGTCCCCGCTGCGTCAACCTGCGTGACGCGCATCGCCTCGGCTGCATCGTCCACGATCCGCGCGCCGCTATTTTGTGCTGCAACAAAAGTTTTCATTTTGACCTTCTCTCTTCTAGTTGTTCTCGGCGATGTACCACACGCCGTTCGAGTGCGCTTTTAACTTCACGCGCTTGAAAGAGGCGGTCAGCACGTAATTCGCCGCGCCGTTGATAGTGCCTGCCGTCGGCGTGATGGTGACGGAGTTGGCCGTCGCGTCCGCTTTCAAGAACGTGATCTCGGTGCGATGCCACACGGCCGCAGAAGGGATGGTGAGGGCAATCGCCCCGGCATCCGCGCCGACGAGGTAAAAGCCTCCGTCAATGGGCGAGATGGCCTGCGAGGTCGTGATCTCGACGTGCTGCGTTGAGACGATGTTGCCGACGACGGCTTGCAGCGACGTGATCGTGCCCGCGCGCTTCGAGCCGACCGGCATCACGTTCGAATAAGCGGAGATGTCGTAGTCGATGTGCGCGAGGGTCGCGCCCGACCCGCCGAGCACGGGCGTCACGTCGGCGTTCGCGCCGTCGAGCCTGATGTAGCCCGCCTCCTTGTTCCCTTCCGCCACGTAAATCTTCTGGATGCCGATGGAACCCGTCCAGTAATTGTTATAGCTGGCGTAAGGGTTGAACGTGCCGAGGCGATTCGTGCCGTAGACGCCCGTGCCGATGTTGATGCTCTTGTCTGTGCCGTAACTCGTGAAGGGCAGCGCGCCGAAGATGTTGAAGCGATGGTTCTGCGAAAGCACGCCGTCCCAACTGTTGTTATCGCCGGAGAGCATGTCGATGCCGACCTCGGCGAAACTGTACTTGGTCGAGTAGAAGCGATTGAAATAAGCCCCGGTCGTACCTCCGCCGAAATGGTTCAACTCCAGAGCCTTGCCGTTCGCGTGAAAATTCGTATTGGAAAAGGTGCTGCCGAAACTCCCGTCGTTAAGGCTTGATGTCGAGCCGAGCAGAAAGCCCCGGTCAACGCCCCTGATAAAAGCCGCATCGGTTGACCCGCCGTCGCGCAGCCGGTCGGCCTTCACCGTGTTCAGCGCGAGGTAGTTGCCGTCAACAATGACATCTTTCCACTTGACCGTAACCGGGCCGGAGACGAGTTGCTGATAGTCGGTCGTTGCGCCCACATAGAGAATCTTTGGCCCCTTGGTGCGCCACGGCGCGCTGAACGCATAAGGCGCGGGGTTCGTCGTCCGGTTGTCGAAAATGCCGAGGTCGGGCGTATAGGTGCCTTCAATCGTCGTGGGCACCGTGAACGTGCGCGGCAAACTGTCGAGCGTGATGCCGGGCACGATGATCTTCCCGCCGCCGGCGGCCGCGACCGCCGCGTGCAGCGTCGTCCACGCCGCCGTGTCGTCCGTGCCGTAGACGTATGAGCCGATATTCCCGCCCTGTTCGTTCACCCCGCCCGCGGTCGTCGTGTTCGAGGCGGCCACCGATAGCGTCAGGGTCGTCGGCGAGGGGCGCGCCGTGATGGTGGCGATCAGCGGCTTGCGGTAACTGCGCCCGAAAGCGTCCGTGGCGGTCGCCCCGGCGAAGTCAACGCTGATCTTCTTGCCGACGATTGATTCGGGAAAATTGGCGGTCGGGTCGCTGAAGGCCGTCGTGCCCGCCGTGATGCGCCCGTTCAAGGCGAGCACGCCGTCGGCCTTCCCGCCGTAGCTCGTCAGCAAAAAGCCCGTCTGCGGGTTGAGGCGCGGGTCGTTCGTGCCGACCACGATGGGGTTAGCCGGGTCGGCAGGGGCGACGCTCATCTTGACGCGTCCGAACTCGCTCACGGTCGCCGGGTTGCCCGATCCGATGCCCGAGACGATTTTCGAGTCCACCTGTCCGGCGTCGTAGAAACCCGGCGCGGGCGGCGCGGAGTGCGTGGCATTCGCAATCTTGATGTCGTTCCATGTCGTCGTCGAGCCGAGCGTGTGCGGCAAAATCATCGTCGAGATGGGGAAGAAGTCTTTTTTGCTGCCGGTGGCGTCGAACAGGACGACCGTGTAAGTAACGTGAGGATCGTCGGTCGAGTCGGTCGTGCTCTTGAGCGTGA
>DASQNL010000225.1:0-3799 GCA_035644995.1 Pyrinomonadaceae bacterium
TGCGCTCTTCGCACTCGCACTTCGTCCGTGCGAGCGGCTTGCGGTGGCTGTCCCTGATGCTGACGGTGCGTATCCCGTGGGCTGAAAGAGTCTGGGCGTTGCCGGTGCTGACTTGCTTGTGCCCGTCCGAGCGCTACTACAAAGATCGCAGGCGTCCGCATAAGAAGCTGACCGAGTGGGCGCGGCAGATGCTCCTGCAAGTTAAGCGGTGGCTGCCGCAGCGCGAGCTGGTCGTGGTCGCTGACAGCAGTTTTGCTGCACTTGAACTACTGGCGGCGGTGCGCCGGCAGATGACGGTGATTACGCGCTTGCGCCTCGATGCCGCGCTCTATGCGCCTGCGCCGGTGCGTCAGCCGCGACAGAATGGGCGACCCCGCTTGCAAGGGGTGCGGCTGCCGACGCTTGAGACGGTGCTCAAGTCGGAGCAGACGGTGTGGCGTCAGCACTTGGTCGCCGGGTGGTACGGTGGCACGGCGCGAGTGGTTGAAGTCGCAACCCACACGGCCGTGTGGTATCACACGGGACAGCCTCCGGTTCCCATCAGATGGGTGCTGGTCAGAGACCCTGCGGAGAAGTTCAAGCCGCAGGCATTGCTGTCGACCAACCTTGAGAGTGACCCGGTCGAGATGCTTGAGTGGTTCGTCAGGCGGTGGCAGGTGGAAGTGACGTTCGAGGAAGCACGACGGCATCTCGGCATGGAAACGCAAAGACAATGGTCGGACAAAGCCATTGCGCGCACGACTCCAGCAGTGCTGGGACTCTTTTCAGTAGTCACGTTGTTGGCGCATCATCATGAAGATGAGAAGCAGCCGTTGTTGGTGCGCCAAGCGGCGTGGTACGTCAAGCGCCTTGCGACCTTCTCGGATGCATTAGCGACTGTTCGACGGCAGTTATGGCGCGAAGCAGGTTTTCACACGTCACGTTCTGAGGCCGACAGCGTAAAAGTAGACCGTGCATTATTGGAACGCCTGACGGATGCGCTTTGCTATGCGGCTTGAATGGATAAAGTCGAGCTAAGAAGCTGTGTGAAAAGTAACGTTGCTGTTGTCCCGAAGGGTCAATTGATCATAGCCCGGCCATTGATGGCCGGGGAGAGTCGATGTGTCTTTATACTTGAGTCCCGGAGGGACGATTGAATCGTGATGAACATTCAATCGTCCCTCCGGGACTCACTCATTATTCTTCAACTTATTCCCGGCGCTAAAGCGCCGGGCTATTATCAATCGTCCCTGACGGGACTCGTTCAAACAGCTTCTAAGGAATGTTGAAGCGGCCTTTGAGTTCCGTCGGCTGCATGGCGGGGGGCAATTGATCGTAGGCGCGTTTGATGAAGTTGTCGGCCGCGTCGGACATCAGCGGCAGGCCGCGCGGGGGCAGGTCGCAAATGGTCTGGAGGACGTGTGAACCGAGCGCGCGATAGCTTTCGAGTTGCTGTTCGGTGTAGTTCTGGTCGGCGGTGCTTTCGTGCGGGAAGGCGCGGCTGGAGCTGGCGTAGTTGAGGATGTCGATTGGCTCGCGTCCCGTGATGGCGGGCTTGATGTAGATAATGACGCCGTCTTTCGCGGGCTGGCCGGAGGTGTCGCGGTCGGCGCACGAGTAGCGGATGAGGCCGACGGCGCAGTAGCGAGTGTCGCCCTTGTGCTCCTTGTCGTCTTTGGCGTAGATGGGCATGCCGCCGATGAAGTCGATGGGGATGCCGAGGTCGATGCGAATTTTGCGCACCGCGCCAGCGAGGTCTTCGAAGCGGCTCTGCGGGTCTTGCGAACCGTCGGCGACGACGACGAGGTGCGCGCGGCGCAAGATCATCTCGTAGAGGCCGAGGTTCTCGAAGTGGCCGCCGTCGGAGAGATAGACGTAGGGGCTGGTGTTGTCGCTGTGGCCGAGCGCCTCGGTGAGAATCGGACGCAGCGCGAAGCGCGGCCCGGAACGCCGGTAGGAATGAAGCGACGGGAAGTACTTGTCGTTTCCGGCCGCGCCGGGGTTGCCGAGCCACCAGCCGAGGCGCGCGTTAAAGAGCGTCATCAGGAAGGCGAGCGCGGGCGAAGAGTGGTAGCCCATGTTGGGACTCGCCGCCGCGCCGGAGATCGTGACGGCCGTGCCCAGACTGATGCCGTCGCCGGGGGGCGCGCTGCCGCCGCCGTACTCCTCCGTCTTACGATAGCCGAGGTGGAAACTGCCGCAGTGGAGCGGCGAGACGGTGAAGGTTTCGGCTTTGCGTTGTTGCCAGGCGAGATTGTGGCCGCTCGTCAGGTTGAGACAGATGTTGACGACGTGCAGCAGCTTGCGCTTCGGCTCGTGGGGCGCGCCGCGATAGTGACGCAGTTCGTGCATCGGCAGATTGTCGTAAACGTCGAAGCCGGTGAAGGGGTTGGGGCGACGTTCCGACTGCGGGCGCGACGCGCCCATGTAGGCGCGGATCAGTCGATTGCGATACATCGAGTGGAGCGAAAACTTGTTGACGTTGATACAGGTTGACATGACGAGGCTGACGGCGAGGAGCGCGAGAGCCAGCGCGAGCAACAACCAGAGCGGGGCGTAGTGAACGATGTTCAAAACGCCGGCCGGGTCGTAGTCGAGCCGGGCGGCGTCGTGCCATGGCACGGAGGCGGGCGCGAGTTTCCTGATGAGCAGGGTCGTGATGAGCGAGAAGACGATGAGCAGCGTGAGGGCGAAGATGGGGGCGGCGAGCGTCATCGCGTAATCGGCCAAACCGCCCGACTTCCCTTCCTGCTCCGGGTGCGAATGGGTCTTTTCACTCTTGCCGCCGAGGATGGTGAGGAGGCCGGACGCGCCGCCGAGCGCGGCCAGAATCACCCTGAACTCGTATCTTAAATACATCAGCCCGACCGGGGCGAAGATGACGAGCGCGCTCACCACGCCCCACAACAGGGAGACGATGAGCGTCCACGCGCCGAAGCGCGCCCACCATTCGCGGTCGTCGTCGTCCGTGAAATGGCTCGTGATGCCGACGAACAAAATCACCGACAGCAGGAACAGGCAGACGAACAACGGAGCGGCGAAGCAGGTGTAGAGTTCCGTCACGGGAACGGGCACGACGCTCGCGGCGGCGGGCACGGGAAACAGGACGGTGGCCGCCCACCACGCCAGCGTGCCCCAGAGGCCGCCGATCAAAACGACGGCCAGCGGTTCCCACGCGAGGCGCGGCCAATTGCGCGACCAGCGTTGCCGCCAGAATTTAAAATCTTTCCCGGCCTGAAGCAGCGTGTAGAGGACGTAGCCCGCGACGTGCAGCACGACGCCGTACTGCACAAACGCACCCCAATCCCCGTCGAACCTCTCGCCCGGCGGCAGGGCGCGATCCCACGCCCACCAACTCGTCAGGCAGATGGCCGACAGCGACAGCGGCAGTAAACAGAGCGTGAGGAACCAGCCCTGCTGGTTCAAACGTTGACTATTTAACTGGCGCGGCCGGTTCGCGCTCGGACGCGCCACGCCCATGTACACGATAGCCAGCAGACCGCACAGCGTGCCGAGCCAGAACACCCACGAAACGCCCGCCGCTCCGGGACTCATCCGCACCGCCGCCACGACGAGGCGCGGCAGCATGAGCGCGGACAGGATAACGGGAATGAGCACCAGCCAGTTGAGCAATAGATTGCGCACGACGATGGCGACGAGCGTCCACGTGTCGGCGGAGAGAAAACCGAGTTTCGGGTTGAGGTAGTTGCTGTAGCTGCGCAGGTGGCGAAGGGGTTCGGGTTCGGGTTGGAGTTTGTTCTTCTCTGGTTCGTTCCTGAGCGCGGCGATGACGGGCGACAGGCGCGCGCGATGAATCCAC
>DASQNL010000226.1:0-1595 GCA_035644995.1 Pyrinomonadaceae bacterium
GACTCGCAGAACTAACGAAATAAAGTCTCAAGTTTCAGGTTTCAGGTTTCAGGTTAAAAACCAAGAAACCTTCAGTCCTGAAACTTGAAACTTGAAACTTGAAACTAATGAATACGAAAGCCAGCACGCACATCACGCAGAACGAGTCGCTGATCTTTGAACGCTCGCAGGCCGGGCGCAAAGGTTACATGCTGCCCGCGCTCGACGTTGACGAGACGCCTTTAGACGAACTGTTGCCCGCGGAGTTTCGCCGCACGGACGACCTCGAAGGCGTGCCCGAAGTCTCCGAGGTTGACGTGGTGCGCCACTTCACGCGCATCTCGACGTGGAACTACAACATCGATCTCGGCATGTACCCGCTCGGCTCGTGCACGATGAAGTACAACTCGCGCCTGAACGAACGCGTCGCGCGCATCAAGGGCTTCGCCAACCTCCACCCGCTCGCCTCGGAAGAGGATTCGCAGGGCGCGCTCCAACTGCTCTACGAACTCCAACAAAGTCTCTCCGAGATCACCGGCCTCGCCGCCGTCTCTCTACAACCGGCGGCGGGCGCGCACGGCGAGATGACCGGCATCATGCTCATCCGCGCCTTCCTGGACGCGCGCGACGGGGTGGGCGAAGGCGACCGACCGCGCCGCAACGTCATGCTCATCCCCGACTCCGCGCACGGCACGAACCCCGCCTCCGCGCATTTGTCGGGCTTCACGGTCAAGACCGTCCGCTCGACGCCCGAAGGCCAGACCGACCTGGACGCCCTGCGCGAGTTGTGCGCGGCGGGCGACGTGGCCGGTCTGATGTTGACCAACCCGAACACGGTCGGCCTCTTCGAGCGCAGCATCAAAGAGATTTGCCGGATCGTCCACGACGCGGGCGGCCTCGTTTACATGGACGGCGCGAACATGAACGCGCTCGTCGGCTGGGCGCGCCCCGGCGACATGGGCGTGGACGTGATCCACCTGAATCTGCACAAGACTTTCTCCACCCCGCACGGCGGCGGCGGCCCCGGCTCCGGCCCCTGCTGCTGCACCAAAGAACTCGAACCATACCTACCCGTCCCGCGCGTCGTCCGCGAAGGAGACCGCTACAAGTTGGACTTCGACTATCCGAACTCAATCGGACGCGTCAAAGCCTTTTACGGCAATTTCGGCATGGCCGTCCGCGCGCTCTCCTACATTGAGACGCACGGGGCGGATGGCTTGCGCGAAGCCACCGAAGCCGCCGTCCTCAACGCGCGCGTCATCGCGCACGGACTCGCCTCCGACTACGACAAGCCCTTCGACGCCGCGCCCATGCACGAAGTCGTCTTCACGGACAAACGACAGGCGCGCAAAGGCGTCCACACGCTCGACATCGCCAAGCGCCTCATCGACTACGGCTTCCACCCGATGACCATCTACTTCCCGCTCATCGTGCAGGGCGCGATGCTTATCGAGCCGACCGAATCCGTCGGTCGTCAGGAGATACAACAGTTCATCGAAGCCATGCGCGCCATCGCGCGTGAAGCCGTGGAGACGCCCGACCTCGTCACCGGCGCGCCGCACACCACACGCATCGGCCGCCTCGACGAAGCCGCCGCCGCGCGCAAACCCGTCCTG
>DASQNL010000227.1:0-4985 GCA_035644995.1 Pyrinomonadaceae bacterium
GACCCCGGCGGGCGCGGGGCAGCAGGGCGCGAGCCGCGATCAGGCCGCGCCCACGGGCGTCGCCATCTCGACGGCCGCGCACACGTCCGTCTTCGTCGAGTTTGAAAGTTTCGAGGGCGGCGTGGCCGCCGCCGTCGCACCCTTGCGCGATGTGCTGTCGAACGGCCTGCTCTCGAAGTCCGTCCACGATCTCAAACGCGCCGTCGCGCTGCTCGCGCACATAGGCATAGAGATCGAGGGCGTCACGGACGACACGCTGCTCGCGGCCTACCTGCTCGACCCGATCCGCAGCAAGTACGATCTGGCAGACCTCGCGCGCGAAGCCGTGGGCGCGGACGGTTGGACTGAAGAGACGCCGGAGGGCTGGACGGCGGCGCACTGGCGCGCGGCCGAAGCCGCCGACTACACCATGCAGACCGCCGACGTGCTCCACGGACGCATACTCGAACAGGGGCTTGAATCCATCTACAACGAGATCGAACTGCCGCTCGCGCCGCTCCTGCACCGCATGGAGCACGCGGGCTTGCGCGTGGACACGCAGGTGCTCGGCGACCTCTCGGCCTTCTTCGGCGCGGAATTGGAGAAACTCACGGCGCGTATCTACGCGGAGGCGGGGCGCGAGTTCAAGATCAACTCGCCCAAGCAGGTCGGCGAGGTGCTGGAAGAGTTGAACATCAGTTCGGGGCGCAAGACCTCCACGGGTCAGGTCTCGACCAACCGCGCCGTGCTCGACGAACTCGCCTTGAAGTACGAACTCCCGCGCCTCATCATCGAATACCGCGAACTCGACAAACTCAAGACCACTTACACCGACGCGCTGCCCGCGCTGCTCGGCGCGGACGGCCGCATCCACAGCCAACTCAACCAGACCGTGACGGCCACCGGTCGCCTCAGTTCGAGCGAGCCGAATTTGCAGAACATCCCCATCCGCACCGAACTCGGCCGCCGCATCCGTCGCGCCTTCATCCCCGAAGAGGGCGCGGTCTTCGTCTCCGCCGATTACTCGCAACTCGAACTGCGCCTGCTCGCGCACATCACGCGCGACCCCGTCATGCTCGACGCCTTCCAGCAGGGCGAAGACATCCACACGCGCACCGCCCAACTCGTCTTCAAGGCCAAGACCAAAGAGGAACTGAAAGAGAAACGCCGCTTCGCCAAGATCGTCAACTTCGCCATCGCCTACGCCGTCGAACCCTTCGGCCTCTCGCAGCGCGTCGGCATCTCGCGCAAAGAGGCGCGGCAGGTGATCGACGATTTCTACAAGACCTATCAAGGCGTGCGCGAGTATATGGACGGCATCCCGGCCGAGGCGCGCGAGCATGGACTCGTGCGCTCGATCTATGGGCGCATCCGCCCGCTCCCGACCATCAACGACCGCAACGGCCAAATCCGCGCCCGCGCCGAACGCGAAGCCATCAACATGCCCATTCAAGGAACCGCGAGCGACATCGTCAAGATCGCCATGCTCAAGGTGGAAGACGCGCTCAGGCGCGAAAACTTGCGCGCGCGGCAGGTGATGCAGGTGCACGACGAATTGCTCATCGAAGCGCCGGAGGACGAGGCCGCACAAGTCGCCGCGCTCCTCAAGCGCGAGATGGAGTCGGCCGTCGAACTCGACGTGCCCCTCGATGTCGAAGTGGGCACGGGCAGTAATTGGATGGACGTGAAAAAATAGTCAGTTGTCAGTAGTCGGTTGTCCGTTGCACGTGCCGGACGAGTGAGCGGCTAAAGGTTTAGAGCGAACAACTGACCACGGACGACGGACGACGGACAGCTTTTATGTCTGAAGAACAACAACCCAAAGATGAGCGAGGCGCGGGCGGCGGGCGCGTGGTCTATAGCCGTCTGCCTTCGGCGGAGGAGGCGGCGCGGGCGGGGGAGGAACCGCGTCCGGCGGCGGGCGCAAGCAGTTTGCCGTCGTTTGTGCGCGAGCCGCTGGCGCCGACGCTGCCGACGCTCGTCGTCGCGTTCGTGTTGCTCGTCCTGCTGGTCTTCGGCCTCGGCTATTTGAGCGTGAAAGAGGTTGAATCGGTCAGCACGGAGGTGCAGCGTCTCGATCATCAATCGGCGGATCGCACGGAGATGTTGCTCGACCTCCGCAGCGCGCTCACGCAACTCGACACGGAAGCGCGCGAACGCGGCACGCGAGAGGCGGGCGGCGGCATCGTCAACCCGTTCGACCTGAAATTGCGGCGCGCGCGCGGCGACGTGGAGAAGCAACTTTATCTCTTCGAGCATCTGCCGGCCGCTCAAACCGAGCAGGGGCGGACGTTTCGCGCCGACGTGGCGAAGTATCTCGAAAGCACGAAGGATGCCGAGCAGTATTCCCTCGAAGGCTACAAAAGTTTCCGCCCGGTGGAGGAGGGGATGCGCGCCCTGCTCACGCAGGTCAATCAGCAGCAGGCGCAGTTGGAAAGGGAGCGTTTGAATTTAGCGGCGCAGGCCGCGCGGCGGATCAGCCTGCTCCGGTGGATCGCCGTGCTGTTCGGCGCGGTTATCGCGGCGGCGACGATCTGGGAAGTGCAGCGGCGTTTCCGGCAGATGCGGCGGAGCCTCGAAGAGTCGCGGCGCGAGCGGCAGTTTAGCTCGCAGATGCTCGAAGGCATGGTCAGCGCGGTGGCGGCGATTGACGGGCGCGGCGCGCTGCGCAGCGCAAACGCGGCCTTCTTCCGTCTCTTCCCGGCGGCGTCCGTCGGCGCGCCCGTGCACGATGCTTCCGACGCGCCCGACGCATCGGAGTTGTTCGCGGCGGCAACCGGCGGGGCGCGCGTGGATCGCGTGACGTATCACGGCCGCTGGACTTTGCAGGAGACGGACGACGAAGCGGAGCGCACGTTTGAAGTCTATTCGTCGCCGCTCGAAATCGACGGCGGGCACGGGCAGATCATGTCGCTCGTGGACGTGACGAAGACGGTCGCAACCGAGACCGAACTGCGCCACAAGGCATCGCTCGCGGCCGTCGGGCAGGCGGCGGCGCAGGTGGCGCACGAGATCAAGAATCCGCTGGGGAGCATCCGCCTCGGCGTCGCCATGCTGCGCGACATGACCGAACCCGGCGAGGCGCACGAGACCATCGATCTCGTCGAACGCGGCATCGATCACTTGAACAAGCTGACGGTTGACGTGACCCATTTCTCGCGCGAGAAAGAGTTGTCGCTGGAACAAGCGAACGTGCACGAACTGCTCGACAGGAGCCTCGAACTCGTGGCCGAGCAAATCCGAGCCAAGCGCGCGCCCATCGAACGACACTACACGCCCGAATCGCTCGAAGGCCGCCTCGACGCCGACCAACTGCGGCAGGTCTTCGTCAACCTGCTCGCCAACGCGCTCGACGCCGGGGAAGAGAACTCGCCCGTCTCGATCACGACCGCGCTCGTCGCGGGCGAGCCGGGCGGCAACGGCGCGGGCGCGCCGCACGCGCGCGTCACCATCGCGGATCGCGGGCGCGGCATGGACGCGAAAACCCGCGCGCGCATCTTCGAACCCTTCTACACCACCAAAAAACGCGGCACCGGCCTGGGACTCGCCATCGTCAAGAAGATCGTGGAACAACACGGCGGCACGATTGCGGTCGAAAGCGCGACGGGCGAGGGCACGCGTTTCCACGTTGACCTGCCGCTCGCGCAGAAGTAAAGCGCATCGCCGGAAATTTAAGACCGACCGGCGTGAGACATCGGCCGGGGCTTCTATCCGTCGCGTCGTCCGCAAGCAGTCACCGCCGCGATTGCTCCCTCGTGCATTCGCTGGGGGCAGACATAGAGCCGGTGTTTGTCAAACTGCTCTTACCGTCAACACAGGTTGGGTGAGTTGCTCTTTAGTCCTTCAACCGTTGCTCAGCCCAACGGCGGAGTTCCGAATCGCGCCGCGTGCAGGTTAAGAGGCGCGCCCATCAAACAATATCTCCGCAAACAATATCTCCACGCTCAACTCAGTGAAGTGTCCAGAAACATCATCAGGACGAACCCGACCATCAGCCCCGCCGTTGCCTCGCGGGCAAACTCTTTCCGGTGACTTTCCGGGATCATCTCGTTGCTGATGACGTATAACATCGCCCCGCCGGAGAGCGCGAGCGTCCACGGCAGCACGCTCTGAGCCTGCAACGTGGCGGCGAAACCGATGAGCGCGGCCGCGGCCTCGACCACCCCGGTCACGAACGCGACGAACAAACCCTGCGCGCGCGTGTACTGCACGCCCGTCAAAGCCAGCGCGACGACGAAGCCTTCGGGAATGTCCTGCAAGGCGATGCCGACGAGAATCGGCATGGCGACCGCCGCGTCGAGGCTGCCGAGGCCGGAGCCGACCGCCAGCCCTTCCGGAAAATTGTGCAGCGTGATGGCGAGGACGAACAGCCAGATGCGCTTGAGTCGGACGCTCGGCGGGCCGCCTTCGCGCCCCTTGATGAAGTGTTCGTGCGGGATGTACCTGTCGCAGGCGTGCAGGAACGCCGCGCCGACGAGCACGAAGCCTGCCACGAGCGCGCCGGAAACCATCTTATTGCCGCTGCGCTCCACGGCGAGGCGCAGCGCGGGGTTCAGGAGCGAGAAGCAGGTGGCCGCGAGCATCACGCCCGCGCTGAAGCCCATCAGCGCGTCCTGCGCGCGCGCGGAGACGCGCTTCGTCAGGAGCGTGGGTAACGCCCCTAAACTGGTCGAGAATAGTGTGACCGCGCTGCCGAGCAGCGCGAGTTCGATGGCGGAGAGAGCGTCGAGCCGCAGAAACATGAAGACATCTTAACCGAAGATGCGTTCCGCGTGGCCGATTACAGCGCATCGGAGCGTGCAGATGCGCGCAGGCGAAGTGCGCTCTCGCATTGACGAATTGGTGAGTGTGAAATGACTTGAGCCGCCTGCGCGGTGGATTAACGACGCATTCAAAAACGAAAGACCTTGACCGGTTGGGTCAAGGTCTTTCAATTTTTTAACTGGGATGAGTATGAGGTGTGCAGTTTCTCTCCGCGTCCAAATTTAGCTCTCGGGCGGCTTCTC
>DASQNL010000228.1:0-2599 GCA_035644995.1 Pyrinomonadaceae bacterium
AGAGGAAGTGAAGTTGGGAGCGAAGACCACGTCGTACAAGCGTTGGGGAGAGGGGTTGGTGGAGTACGCGCGCGGGGAAGGGATGAGAGCGGAGGCGGAGTACTGGTTGGCGGTCGGGCGCGAGGCCGCCGCTCCTTTGCCTGTAGACCTGCCCGGCGGCGACAACACGGCGGCTTCCACCGACACCGTCTCTGTCACGTTGGACGAGGAAGAGACGCGCGCCCTCCTGCACGAAGTGCCGGCGGCCTACCGGGCGCAGATCAACGACGTGCTGCTGACGGCTTTGGCGCGCGCCTTCAATACGTGGACGGGAGAGCGGCTCGCGCTCGTCGATATGGAAGGTCATGGACGCGAAGCTCTCTTCGAGGACTTGGACGTGTCGCGCACGGTCGGTTGGTTCACGTCGATCTTCCCCGTGCTGCTCGACGCGCGCGACTCCGAAGGCATCGGCGACGAACTGAAAACCATCAAGGAGCAACTGCGACACATCCCCAGCCGGGGCATCGGCTACGGCCTGCTCCGCTATCTGGCGGACGACGCGTCGCTCGGCGAGGCTCTGCGCGCGCTGCCGCAAGCACAGGTCAGCTTCCTCTATCTCGGCCAGTTCGACCAGATGTTGAACGAGGCCGCCAACGAGGCCGCGCCCGTCGGGTTCCTGCCCGCGTCCGAGTCCGCCGGGTCGCTCTGCGATCCTTCGGAGAAGCGTCGCTACCTCATCGAAGTCAGCGGCTTCGTGGCGGGCGGGCAACTGCGCATGTCCTGGGTCTACAGCCGGAACGTTCACCGGCGCGAGACCGTCGAGGCGTTGGCGGAGAACTTCGTCGGGGCGTTGCGCGCTCTGACGGAACACTGCCGCAACGTCAGCGACCCCGTCTACACACCGTCCGACTTCCCCGAAGCGGAACTGACTCAGCAGGAACTCGACGATCTGCTGGTGGAACTCACCGATTCCGAAGAGTAAGGGCGCGCGCAACGCTTTTTTGCGGCGACTCACGGCCGATAATGAACAAGAACAACATCGAATCCATCTACCCGCTCTCACCCACGCAGGAGGGGATGCTTTTCCACACGCTCTATGCGCCGGAGTCCGGCGTCTACTTCCAGCAGTTGAGTTGTGGGTTGCGCGGCGCGGTGAACGTCCCGGCCTTGCAGGAGGCATGGCAGCGCGTGGCCGACCGTCACCCGGTGTTGCGCACCTCCTTCGTCTGGGGACGCCGCGAGAAGTCGCTGCAAGTGGTGCGCCCGCATCTCAAGTTGAGTTGGAACCGGCAGGATTTGCGGGGTCTCCCCGTGGCCGTGCAGCAGGCGCACCTCGACGCCTTCCACCGCGCCGAGCGCGCGCGCGGCTTCGAACTGACGAAAGCTCCGCTGATGCGTCTCGCGCTCATTCGCCTGACCGACGACTCCTACCAGTTCGTCTGGAGCTATCACCACCTGATCCTCGACGGCTGGTCGGCCTCGATGCTCATTCAGGAAGTCTTCACTTTCTACGACGCTTTCAACCGGGGCGACGATCCCTACCTCGTGCGCCCGCGCCCTTACCGCGATTACATCGCGTGGCTCAAGCAGCAGGATTTGACGCAGGCCGAAGCCTTCTGGCGTCGCCTGCTGGCGGGAGTCACCGCGCCGACGGCATTCGGCGTCGAGCGGGCGGCGGAAGGAGCGGCCACGGAGGACGACGAAGTCAGCCAGCAGCAGGTGCGCTTGTCGGCCGAGGTCACGGCGCGGCTTCAACATCTGGCGCGGCAGCACAAGCTGACGTTGAGCGTGGTGGTGCAGGGCGCGTGGGCGCTCCTGTTGAGCCGTTACAGCGGCGACGAGCGCGTCGTTTTCGGCCTCACCGTGTCGGGTCGTCCGACCACGTTGCAGGGGGCGGAGTCGATGCTCGGCGTCTTCATCAACACGCTGCCCGTAGGGATCGATGTGCCCGATCACGAGTCGCCTGCTTCGTGGCTCACGGAGCTACAGCGGCAGCACGCCGAGCGTCAGCAGTTCGAGTCCAGCCCGCTCGTCCAAGTGCAAGGGTGGAGCGACGTGCCGCGCGGCCTGCCTCTCTTCAATAGCATTCTGGTGTTTGAGAATTATCCGGTGGATGCTTCGCTGCAAGGTCGCGCGGCGCAGGAGGGGCTGCAAGATTTGAGCGTCCACGTCGAGCACGCCGACGAGCGCACCAATTACCCGCTTACCGTGTTGGTGCTGCCCGGACGCGAACTCTGCATCGAACTGCGATACGAGCGGCGGCACTTCCACGACGAAGCCATCACGCGCATGTTGCTCCACCTGCAAAATCTGCTGGAAGGCTTTGCCGCCGCGCCGCAGCAAAAACTTGCGGACGTGGAGATGCTCTCCGAGGACGAGCGTCGGCAGTTGTTCGTCGAGTGGAACAACACCAAGACGGAGGAAGGTGAAGAGGGGGTGGTGGAGTTATTCGAGACGCACGCCCGGCGCACGCCCGACTCAGTCGCCGTCGGCTGCGCCGGACTCACGCTCACTTACGCCGAACTCGACCGCCTCTCGACGCGCGTCGCCCGCCGCCTCGCCCGCCGCGGTGCCGCCCCCGAGCGCGTCGTCGCCGTCCTCGCCGAACGCGGCGCGGGAC
>DASQNL010000229.1:0-2145 GCA_035644995.1 Pyrinomonadaceae bacterium
GCCGTCAACCCGAACGTGCTGCCGCGTGCCGAAGTGCGGCTCGACGCGCCGGTGTTGCTGTTCACGCTCGGCGTGTCCGTGCTGACGGGCTTCCTCTTCGGCCTCACCCCGGCGTGGCAACTGTCGCGCCTTAACCTGAACACGGCACTCAAGGAGGGCGGGCGTTCCGGCGGCGACGGCGCGGGCGCGCTCCGCGTGCGAAGCGTTTTCGTCGTCGTGCAAATGGCGCTCGCCCTCGTGTTGCTGGTCGGCGGCGCGCTCTTCATCAAGAGTTTTTACAAGCTGTTACAGGTCGATCCCGGCTTCAAGCCGGACAATTTGCTGACGCTCGAATATCGCCTGCCGCGCAACAAGTATGTCGAACCCCCCGGACAGTGGGAATTTCATCGTCAGGTTGTCGAGCAACTGAAAGCGGTGCCCGGCGTGCAATCGGCGGCGCTCATCAGGGGGCTGCCTTTAACCGGCAACAGCGGCTCTGTGCGCATCACCCTGCCCGACCGCGAGACGCCGCCCGGAGGACAGGAGCCGCAGGTTCAGTTCAACACGGCGACGCCCGACTATTTCGCCACCATGGGCATCCCCTTTATTCAAGGCCGCCTCTTCGGCGACGCCGACCGGATCGATACGCCCTTCGTCATCATCATCAACCAGACGATGGCGCGCCGCTTCTGGCCCGGCCAGGACCCCATCGGCAAGCAGGTAAAATTTGTCGGCGACGACGAAGAGCCCGGCACGGTCATCGGCGTCGTGGGCGACGCCAAGCACGACTGGCTCAGTGAAGAGCAGCGCCCGCAAATCTACAACAGCTACAGCCAGACTCCGGGCCTCTTCGCCACCGTCGTCGTACGCACGAAGGTCGAGCCGCTGAGCCTCTCTCATGCCGTGCGCGAGGCCGTGTGGAAGGTGGACAAGGACCAGCCTGTGTGGAAGGTGCGGACGGTCGAATCACTTTTGGCGTACAACGTCGCCGACAAGCGTTTCCTGATGCTCCTGATGGTGGTCTTCGCGTCCCTCGCCCTGACCATCACCGCCATCGGCCTGTACGGGGTCATCAACTACACGGTCGGGCGCAGGACGCACGAGATCGGCATCCGCATGGCGCTCGGCGCGCGCGCGGGCGACGTGTTGAAGTTAGTCGTCTCGCAAGGGATGCGGCTGGCGCTCGTGGGGGTGGGCGTCGGGTTGATCGCGTCTTTCGCCTTGACGCGGTACATACAAAGCCTGCTCTTCGGCGTCAGCGCGACGGACGCTTTAACTTTCACGAGCGTTGCGGCGTTGCTCGGCGGCGTGGCGCTTCTGGCGTGCTACATCCCGGCGCGGCGTGCTACGAAAGTCGATCCGTTGATCGCGCTTCGACATGAATAATTCGGGAGAGAACCGGCACATGCGCGCAGAGGCGCGTGCTTCACCGGGTCATCTCAGGGACTAACCTGTTCGTAGCCAGTCACGGTGAGGTACGGTCACCTCCCACGACTTGTTCGACCGCGCTTTGCGTGGATTCAATTGAATTTCCCTCCACATCAAATACGGCTTCCGGTCTTTAATTCGTTAAAGAGAGCACCGCCGCGTAAACGCCCTGCACGACCGACGCCATCCTCCGGTAGTCGAGAGTGTCGGGAGTGTCGGCGGAAGTATGATAATGCGGATTCCGGTAGAAAGCCGTGTCGGTGATCATCAGCGCGTCGTAACCTTCGTTCCAGTAGTTCAGGTGATCGGAGAAGTCTACGCCGGGAATCGAGCGCGGCGCATTGATGGAATAGACCGGAAGCGGCGACGCTTCCGCCATCGCTTTCTTGATGCGCCGCACCGTCCGCCCCTGATCCATCTTCCCGACGACGGCGATGAAATTCGCCTGCGAGGGATA
This sequence comes from Pyrinomonadaceae bacterium, assembly GCA_035644995.1. Taxonomy (GTDB): domain Bacteria; phylum Acidobacteriota; class Blastocatellia; order Pyrinomonadales; family Pyrinomonadaceae; genus JAIVJZ01. The sequence continues at coordinate 1,865 of DASQNL010000229.1, forward strand.
AAAGGCTTTGAGAAAAGAGACGGGGTAATGTTGACTGTCGGGCTGGTCGCTGAAGTAACCGATCATCTCCAGCGAGAGCATGGCGCGCACGGCGAAGCCCTGCGCACGGAGCGACGCGGCGTGGACGGCGCTGCCCATAAAAGGGGAGCGGAAGTATGGCGGCTCTTCCAGCGCAAAGGCGACCAGCTCGACGCGCACCGCAGGCGGCGTTCCGCCGAGCAGATAAGCCAACTCGATCAATCCCGCGACGCCGCTCGCGTTATCGTCCGCGCCGGGGAGCG
>DASQNL010000230.1:0-1624 GCA_035644995.1 Pyrinomonadaceae bacterium
CGAGAGCACGGAGCGTGCGACCATTACCATCACGAGGAGCGGCGACACGACGGGCGCGGCCTCTGTCGAATTGCGCACGACCGACGACCCGGCGGCCGTCAGATGCGACGACATCGTGAACAACGCGGGCGCGGCCTACGCGCGCTGCGATTACGCCACCACGGTCGAGACAATCTCGTGGCCGGCGGGCGATGCGCAGCCTAAACAAGTCATCATTCCGCTCATCAACGACACGCACGTCGAAGGCGCGGAGAACGTCCAACTGCGCCTCTTGGGCGCGCAGGGCGCAAGCGTGGGCGCGCCCTCGAACGCCACGCTCGTCATTCTCGATAACGACGCGGCCGGGTCAACCGCCAATCCTATTTTCAACACCTCCTTCTTCGTGCGCATGAACTATCTCGATTTCCTCTCGCGCGAGCCGGAGGCGGCCGAGCCGTGGTCGGCGGTGCTGAACAACTGCTCGGATGTCAACAACAATCCCGCGTGCGACCGCCTGACGGTCTCCTCGGCCTTCTTCCGCTCGCAGGAGTTTCAACTCAAAGGACTCTACATCTACCTCCTGTACAAGTCGGCTTTGAACCGCCGCCCGACTTACGACGAGGTCATCCCCGACATGCGGAGCGTTACGGGGCAAACGCCCGAAGAGGTCTATCAGAAGAAGGCCGCCTTCGTCGCTGCGTTCGCCGCGCGTCAGGAGTTTACGAATCTTTACGGGGCGTCGAGCAATCAGGCTTTCGTCGATACGCTGCTCGGTCGTTACTCCTTGCAGCAGATCACGACCGAAGACCCCGCCACGCCCGACGGCACGGCGCAAGTGACCCAGACCCGCCAGCAACTCGTGGCCGGTCTGGCTTCGAGCGCATACACGCGGGCGCAGGTGCTCCGCGCGCTCGTGCAGAGCAACGAGGTCGAAACCGCCGAATTCAACGGGGCATTTGTGGCGATGCAGTACTACGGCTACTTGCGCCGCACGCCGGAGGAGGAGGGCTACAACAACTGGCTCAACTACCTGAACAACAATCCCAACGATTTTCGCAAGATGGTTGACGGCTTCATGAACTCCGTCGAGTATCGCCTGCGCTTCGGACAGCCTTGAGCGGGCGGCCGGACGTGACCGCGAAAGTTGAGAGAGGCCGCCTTGAGTCACAAACTCTGGCGGCCTCTACAATTTCAGCACGGCGGGCGTCGCGTCGCGGCCTACACGCTCGCGTCCGTCGGCGGCAAAGGGAATCCGTTCTTAGAAGCTGTTTGAACGAGTCCCGTGTGGGACGATTGCTAATAGACCGGCGATTGATCGCCGGGGATCAGGCGGCGGGATAAAGTTCGAGTCCCGGAGGGACGATTGAATAATGATGACCATTCAATCGTCCCTCCGGGACTCACTGTCGAAGGGCACGTTCACCATCCCGGCCATCAATGGCCGGGCTATTCTCAATTGTCCCTTCGGGACACACACAGCCTTACTTTTCAGACACCCTCTAAGCTCTACTTTATCCATTTTGATCTTTGAAAATAAAACGGAAGGCCGTGTAAGCTGATTGACCAACTCCGCCAAGAGAGGTCTTTCGATGCTGACACTGCCTTCCGAACTGACGAGCTTGATTGTATCGTTCGCTCCTTTATT
>DASQNL010000231.1:0-3011 GCA_035644995.1 Pyrinomonadaceae bacterium
CGTCCGACATGTCGATCACCATCGGCAACGCGGCGGGCAGAGGCGAGCGCGGCCGCACGCTCACCAACTGCCTGCGCAACGGCACGACCGGAATCTCCACGCCCGCCAGACGCGCCACTTCGGCCGCCCACGCGCCCGACGCGTTGACCACGGCGCGCGTCCCGATGCGCCCGCGCGAAGTCTCGACGCCGGCGACGCGCCCGCCCCGCACTTCAATGCCCGTCACCTCCGTCTCCGTCCACACGCGCGCGCCGCGCTCCGCCGCGCGCGCCATGAATCCGCCGAGCACCTTGAGCGGCGCGATGAAGCCGTCCGTCGGGCAGAACGATCCGCCCGTCACGTCGTCCGTGCGCAAGCCCGGCACGCGGCGCGCGATCTCCGCCGCGCCGACGAGTTCGACGTTCGTCAGACCTTCCGCGCGTTGCCGCTCGCGCGCCTGTTTCAGGTAATCGAGTTGCGCCGCGCTCGTGGCGACGAAAAGATAACCGGCCGCCTCGTAGCCGCAAGCGTGGCCGGTCGCTTCCTCAAAGCGCGTGAAGAAGTCAATCGAGTAGCGCGACATCCTGATGTTGATCGCGTTCGCAAACTGCGCGCGCACGCCGCCCGTCGCCCTGCCCGTCGAACCCAGTCCCTGCCGCGCCTCGCGCTCGACGATGAGAACATCCGTGCAGCCGCGTTCCGACAGGTGAAATGCGACGCTCGCGCCGACGATGCCGCCGCCGATGATCACCACGTCCGCCGTCGTCTGTTTCATAAACTTTACCGGCCGCCCCGACGATCCGGCGCGGCGTGCGCCCGGCTCAGGGGACAAACGCGATCTCGCTCGCGCCGCCCTCCGGTAGCGGCACGCGCAGCCGTCGCACGTCGCGGTCGAAAGAGACGTTTCTCGCCTCGCGCCCGTCAATGCGTATCTCCTTCGGCCTCTCGTTCAAGCCGAGCACTTCGACTAGGCTGACGGCGCGCGCCGGCGTGAAGTCGCCTGTGTGTTTGAACCGAACTGTGCCGCCCGATTGCGTGATGTTGGTCGTGCGCCACGCGCTCAGGCGATAGCCGTAGCCGTCGCCCGCGTCCTGGTGAATATGTCCTTCGCCCGTCGCGCCGTGAACGACGACGGCCGAGAGCGGCGCGCGCGCCATCTCGCCCGTGTGTTGCACGACCGGCTGCACCGGGATGACCGCCCCGGCGCGCGCAAAGAGCGGAAGGCGCGAGAGCGGCGCGTCGATTTCAGCAGTCGTGCCGCCTTCGTAGCGCGCGCCCGTCCACCAATCAATCCACGCATCGCCTTTGGGAAAATAGACGGCGCGCTTGCTTGCCCCCTCGGTCAAGACGGGCGCGACGAGCAGGTCGCGCCCCAACAGGAATTGTTCGAGCGGGAGCGCGGGCGCGTAGGTGTTGTAGTCGGACGGGTAGTTGAACCAGAGGGGACGCATGACGGGCATCCCCGTCCGTTCGTGTTCGCGAAAGAGCGTGTAGATGTAAGGCAACAGTTGGTAACGCAACTCGATGGAGGCGCGGTTGATGCGCTCGTGCGCCGCGCCGAACGACCACGGCTCGCGCTCCTGCAAACCGGTGGCGATGTGCGAGCGGTAGAAGGGCGTGAGCGCGGCGGCTTGCAGCCAGCGCGTGTAGAGTTCGGCGGACGCATTGCCCGTGAAGCCGCCCACGTCCGCGCCGACGAAGGGCACGCCGGAGACGCTCATGTTTGTGAGCATCGCCAGAGAGAGTTGGAGGTGTTCCCAACTCGGCACGTTGTCGCCCGTCCAGACGGCGGCGAAGCGTTGGATGCCCGCATAGCCCGCGCGCGTCAGGACGAAGGGGCGCGTCTCAGGGCGAAGTTTCTCGACGCCCTCGAAAGTCGCGCGCGCCATCTGCATGCCGTAGGTGTTGTGGTAGCGCGCGTGGTCGCCGGGCGCGCCGTCGCCGAAGTGGCGCACGTCGAGCGGAAAGGTCTTGGCCGGGTCGTGCATCACGTTGGGCTGCGGCGGGCGGGGGTCGGGCGGAAACGTCGCCGGCTCGTTCATGTCGTTCCAGAAGCCGCTCACGCCCTCGTCCAGATGCCGCCGGTGGAGCGAGCCGAACCAGGCGCGCGCCTGCGGGTGCGTGAAATCGGGAAAGGCGCAGACGCCCGGCCACACCTTCGCCTGAAACTCGCCGCCATCCTTCGTCCGGTGAAAGAAACCACGGGCGCGCCCTTCGGTGTAGACCGGATAGTTTTCGTCAACTTTGATTCCCGGATCGATGATGACGACGGTGCGGAAGCCGTCTCTCGATAAGTCGTTCAGCATCCGCGCGGGGTCTGCGAACCTCGCCTTGTCCCAGGTGAAGACGCGATAGCCGTCCATGTAATCAATGTCGAGATGGATCACGTCGGCCGGAATTTTGCGCGTGCGAAAGCCGCGCGCGATCTCGCGCACGCGCGCTTCCGGATGATAAGACCAGCGCGACTGTTGATAGCCGAGCGACCAGAGCGGCGGGAGCGGCATGCGCCCCGTCAATTCCGTGTAGTCGGCGAGCACTTTCTGCGGCGTGCGCTCGCTCCCGCCCGTGAAGACGTAGTAGTTCAACTCGCCGCCGGCCGCGCCGAACGTGTAGCGGTCGGCGGCCGTGCGCCCCATGTCGAAATACGTGCGGTAGGTGTTATCGAAAAACAGCCCGTAGGCGCGCCCCTGCCGGAGCGCGATGAAGAACGGGATGGACTGGTAGATCGGGTCAACCCCCGGCGCGTAGGCGTAGGCGTCCGTGTTCCAGTTGACCATCACCTGCCCCTGCCGCGACGTGGGCAGAGCCTTCTCCCCGAAGCCGTAATAAAACTCCAACTCGTCGCGCCGCTTCGAAGCCTCGACCGCGCCGTTCTCCGGGTCAAACGAAACCGGCCGCGCCGCGTCGTCTTCGACCACCACGTTCCCGCGCGCGTCGAAGACCGTCACCGTAAACGGGCGACGGTTAATCACGATCTTCGCCCCATCCGTGTGCGTCGTGATCTCGATGCGGTCGCGCGTCTCTCGCAGCAC
>DASQNL010000232.1:0-6070 GCA_035644995.1 Pyrinomonadaceae bacterium
CAACCGACTTCGGGACGTGCGCGCATTACGGGTTCGGCGCGGCGGCCGAGCGGCTGCAATCGCGCGCCGCCGCGCGCCGCACTTGGGGCGACTGCTACGGGCACGTCCTCGTGGCGACGGGTCGCGCCGACGTGATGCTCGATCCGGTGATGAACGTCTGGGACTGCGCCGCGCTGCAACCGATTGTCGAAGAGGCCGGGGGAACTTTCACCGATTGGGACGGCCGCCGCTCGATCCGCGGCGGCAATGCCGTCTCCACAAACGGCGCGCTGTTTGAAAGCGTGATGGAAACGATTCGGGAGGCTTAGAAAAAGCGTTGTTAATTATCCCCGCCATCGATCTGCGGCAAGGCCGGTGCGTGCGTCTCGCGCAAGGGCGGCGCGCGGACGTTAAAATCTACGGAGAAGACGCGCTCGAAGTCGCACGCGACTTCGAGGCGCAGGGCGCGCGGATGCTGCACGTCGTGAACTTGGACGGCGCGTTCGACGAGAGCGATTCGCTCAACCGGAAGGTGGCGCGGCGGATCATGCAGACGGTCACAATTCCGGTGCAGTTCGGCGGCGGCTTGAGAAGCGTCTCCGCCGTGGAGCAATTGATCGCGGACGGCGCGGCGCGGGTGGTGGTGGGCACGCTGGCCGTCGAATCCCCTCGGACGCTCGAAAATCTCGTGCAACGCTTCGGCGGCCGCATCGCGGTCGGCATAGATGCGAGAGACGGTCTGGTTAAAACACGCGGGTGGGAGGCGGACGGGAATTTATCGGCCGTCGAGTTGGCGCGCCGCGTCGCCGGGGTCGGCGTGGAGCGCATCATCTACACGGACATCGAGCGCGACGGCATGCTGGAGGGCGTCAACGTCGGGCAGACGTGCGCCGTCGCACGCGAGTCGGGCTTGAGAGTGACGGCATCGGGCGGCGTCTCGTCGTTGGCGGACATCGCGCGGCTGGCCGATGCGGGGAGCGACTGCGGGATTGACAGCGTCATCATCGGGCGGGCTATCTATGAGGGGCGTTTCACGCTCGGCGATGCGCTCCGGTTGACGGCTTCCGATCAGGTGAACGATTAACCGCCCCGCCGCTTAAAGCGAAAGGCCGGGGAGCGTCTCTTTTGACGCTCCCCGGCCTTTCGCGCGCTGCAACGATACCTCGCAGCGGCCTTACCTAAAAATTCAACTTCAGGCCGAACTGGAACTGTCGCGGGTCGTAGGCGGCGGTCGGGCGACTGTAATAGAGGCCGCTGCTGCTGCGCTGGTTGAAAGAGTTCACCACGTCGAAGAAGGGATTGGCGGCCGCTTCGTTGAAGCGATTGAAGAGGTTGAAGCCCTCGGCGATGATGTCGAGCCGCAGCCGTTCGGAGATGCGGACGGCGCGCGCCACGCGCAGGTCGAACGAGGCGTAGCCGTGCGTGATCCCGGCGTTGCGGCGCAGGGAGCCGGTGGAGAGGAAGGGCGGCACGAAGAGTGTGCCGTTGGCGGCGACGCTCGGGCGGTCGTTGGAGCTTTGCAGGTCGGCGTTAGCGTCGGAGCCGGTGATGATGTTGAAGGGACGACCCGAAGACAATTCGAGGATCGGGGCGATGGTGAAATCGGCCAGGAAGCGTCGGACGCCGCTGTCCGAACCGCGCCAACTGACGGGCGAGGTGGCGACGCCGCTAAAGACGAAGCGGTGTCGCTGGTCGAACAGCGAATCGGAACGCTCGGCGCGGAAGTTGCGGTTGTCCTGCGGCTTCAAGAGGGTCTGCAAATCGGAAGAGTCGTCTATCGAGTGCGACCAGGTGTAAGAGGCGAGGAACTGGAAGTTGTTCGAGAAGCGTCGCTTGGCTTCCAGCGTCATCGCGTTGTAGTTGGAGTTGCCGTCCGAGACCTGCGCGCTCACGTCGCCGAAGGGCGAGATGAGACCGGGCGTGCGAACCGACCCGGCAATCGCCGCGTTGAAGGTGGCGGGCGAGACCGCGCCGCCCGTGACCGAAGAGACGAAGAAGTAGTTCGGCGCGTTCGGGCGGAAGAAATTGGCCGCAAGCGGGCTGACGATGGTCTGACCCGAAACGTTGTTGACGGCGACGAGGCCGGGGATGCGCACGGTGAAGAGTGCGTTCGAAGCCGTCGGGATGGGGAACAGCACGGCTTCGCCGAAACTGGTCGGCGCACGGCCGCCGCTGAGACAGGCGGCGCGCGCCGCGCCGAGCGACTCAGGGCAGATGACGGGATTGCCGACGGCGAACCGGCGGAAGTTTTCCACGAGCAGTTCGGTTTGCGGGGCGTTCACGTCGCGCGGGTGCGGCAGGTGATGCGCGCCGACGAAGATGTAGCTGGCGGAGACGGACATGTTTTTCGTCAACTGCCGTTCGAGCGTGACGTTGGCCTGATTGGCATAGGCGTACTGGAAGTCCTGCGCGACGGCGAGCGTGAAGGGCAGGATGGGGCCGAAGCCGGGGAACGTCTGATCGTTGAAACGCAGTTGGCCTCTCAGGTATTGCGAACTCGCCGCGACGCCGGGCGTGACGCCGGGGACGACCGTGCCCTGGAAGATTTGGAGCAGGTTGAGCGTCGCCGTCGGCGCGGGGCTATCGGGTATGACCGTCGTGAACTGCTGCTGCTGCGCGGCGTCGGCGATGTCGGAGTTGAAGGCGATAGCCAAGAGCGGGTGGTCGTAGAAGAGGCCGTAGGCGGCGCGGAAGACCGTCTTCCCGTCGTTCGTCAAGTCCCACGCGAGGCCGACGCGCGGCGCGAAGTTGTTCGTGTCGCGCGGGAATCCCTGCTGGACGCCGAGCACGTTCTGCGCGGCGTTAAGGTCTGCGGCCGAGAGATTGATGCCGCTCAAGGGATCGGTGAAGCCGGTGGTCGGGATGGTCTCGGTCAGTTCCACGTCGTAGCGCAGGCCGTAGTTGAGCGTCAGGTTGGGTCTGACCTTCCAGGAATCCTGCGCGAAGAAGGCGAGCGGCTTGTTCTTCAAGGTGCTGTTCGGATTGCCGAAGCCTTGAATGAAGACGCCGGGGATGCCCGCGCCGTAAGCCTGCACGGGGGTGAGCGAGGGCGCGGTGGCCGGGAGGCCGGGAATGAAACGAGCGAGCGTGCCGCCCGCGACTTCGCCGAAATTGAAGAGGCCGGGGAAGTTCAACTCGAAGATGGCTTCCACGCTGACGAAGTTGAAGTCCGCGCCGAACTTGAAGTTGTGGTTGCCGGGCAGCCAGTTGATGTTGTCGGTGAACTGGAAGCGTCGCTCGGTGCGATCAACGGGCGAGAAGGGATTCGAGCCGATGAAGGCCGCGCCGGAAATCTGGATGGCCGCGCCGGGCACCTGCGAGTCGAACTTGGCCTTGCGGCGCCCGAAGTTGAAGCGCGCTTCGTTGACGACGCGGCTGGAGAGGGTCGAGGTCAGGGAGGTGACAAATGACGTGTCCCTGATCTGCTGTATCCCGGTGCGCGAAAAGTCGTTTTGTCCCAAGACCTGATTTTGCGATTCGTCCTGAATGCCCGTCAGGTCGCTCGGATTGTAGCCGAAGCGCATCGTCAGTTGGTTCGAGCCGTTAATCTGATGATCGCCGCGCACGGAGAAGAAGCTGGTAGCCTCGGAGATCGGGAAGATGCGCGCGAGGCTGTTGAGCGGGCGGAAGCCGATGGGCTGGCCGGCCTGGTTCACCGTGGTGAAGCCGGGCGTGATGCCGTTGTTGGCGAGCGTCGGGACGGGCGCGCCGGAGATAAAGAAGCGTCCGCCGATGGCTTGCCCCGCCGGGATCGCGCCGCCGATGCTGAGCAAGTTGCTCGTGCCGTTGAGGCCGATCTGCCCGCCGGAAGAGGCGAAGGTGGCATAGGTCAAGGCCGCGCCGATCAGTCCGGCGTTGCCGGTCGCCGCGCCCGTGTTGAGTTGCGTGGTGATGAAGGCGGCCTGCTGCGGCGTCAGGTTGGTGAAGGTGTTCGGCAGGGGCACGAACGGGAAGGCCGTGCCGGGGCCGACCGCAAGGCTCGTAGTCATGTTGCCGGTGACATCGGAACTGAAGAAGGCCGACTCCTGCCTGCGGCGTTGCTCGAAGGCGGCGAAGAAGAAGGTGCGGTCGCGCTTGATGGGGCCGCCGAGCGTCGCGCCGTACTGCGCGCGGGTGAAGGGCGGGTCTTCGATGGGCGCGAAGGCGTTGCGCGCCTGAAAACTCTTGTGGCGGAGGAAGCCGAAGAGGTTGCCGCGAAAATCGTTCGAGCCGCTCTTGGTGACGACGTTGATGATGCCGCCGGTGGCGCGCCCGAACTCCGGCGCATAGGAATTGGTCGCCACCTGAAACTCTTGCACGGCCTCTTGCGAGACGGTCGAACGCGAGGCGTTGATGGAGTTGTCGGTGTTGTCCGCGCCGTCAACCTGAACGAGCGTGGAGCGTCCGCGCTGGCCGCCGACGTTGAGGCCGGAGGAAGGGGCGGGGCCGATGGGACGGTCGTTGCCGCGATTGACGGTCGAGATCGTGGTGGCGATGCCGAGGTAGTCGCGCTGGTTGACGGGCAAATTCTCGATGCGCGTCGATTCGATGGTGTTGGTGACGGCGGTGCGCGACGTTTCCACGATCTCCGTGGTTGCGCCCGTGATGGTCACGGTTTCGCTGACTTGCCCGGCGGCGAGCGGGATGTCGAGGTCTGCGCGTTGCCCGACCGTGAGGATGAGCGAGGGGATGTTGGCGCGCGAGAAGTTCGCCGCTTCCACCGTCACCTCATAATCGCCCGGCGGCAGGTTGGTGATCTGGTAGAAGCCCTCGTCGTTGCTCTGCGCATCGCGCGTGAGGTTGGTCGCCTTGTTGCGCGCCGTGACGGTCGCGTTCACGACGACCGCACCCGTCGCATCGCGCACGAAGCCTTGCAGGTCGGAGGCGTTGGATTGCGCCTGCGCGAAGGCCGCGCCCGCACTCGTGAGCGCGAACAGGCAGACGAGGGCGAGGCGGATGGCGGTCGGGCACAGCCGCACGGGAAATGCACGCATGTTTATATTCTCCTCAAACGTAAATTATGGCTTCAACTAATTGCAGCGGGAAACTGCGAGATCGCGCCCCATCGGACGACGGGCGCAACGGGCGCAACGGGCAAGAGCATAGGCGGAACGCTTCCGGCGAAACGAAGCATCCGCGAGGCTTGCGCCGTGAGCAAAATCAAATACCGCGCCGACTTTGTACCCCAAAACACGTGCGCGTGGCAAGAGGTAAACGTTTGCGCGCGGGCGGGTCGCAAGTCGCTGCTGGAACATCGTGTTGTCGCGCGCGGAACTGGCCGGGATTCGCTGTAACACGTCCCGCCAAGTCCTTCTAATCCATGAGCGACGCCGGGCGCGTCGCACGCGCCAACGCGCGACGCAGGCGTTCGCTCGCCCCTAACGCGGCGATGCTCGCCTCCGTCGCCAAGCGCGGCGCGAAAGCCGCGCGCCTCAACCACGAGCACACGCGCAGGCGCGCCGCGAATCTCGCTCGATAACGCGCGCGGTAAGCCATCGCCAGCGGCGCGAACCCGCCGCCCGCGCGCAACTGCGGCAACGCGCCCGCGACGACCGCGCCCGCCAGTTCGCCGCTCTCCAAAGCCATCAACATGCCGCTCCCCGTGAACGGGTCGATGAAGGAGGCGGCATCGCCCACCGTCAACAACCCGTCGCACGGAATCAACTCGCGCCGCCCAAAACTCTCCAACGCCACCGCCAGCCACTCCGAATTGACGCGCGCCCCGCGCAGCGTCTCCGCCGCGCGCGCGTTCGACATCACGATCTCGCGCATCACGCGCTCCGCGTCGCTCGCACGCGCGCGCACGTCGCACGCCGCCACGATGAAACAGAGATTGCTCAAGCCGCCTTCGACGCGGCTCAGGCCACCATAGCCGCCGCGATAAAAATAGATTTCACATGCGCCCTCCGCGTCCCGCGCGTCTTCCAGATGTGCCTTGAACGCAACGAGCGGCATGCGCTTCGGCGTCGTGCCTTGCGCCTTCGCTTCACGCGCGCCGTTCGCAGCCTGTTCGACTCGCCGCGCCAGTGCGCGCGCGCGCCCCGTCGCATCAATCGTCACGGCGGCGCGCAGTTCCAACACCTCGCCGCGCCATTCGACGCGCACGCCCGCG
>DASQNL010000233.1:0-3603 GCA_035644995.1 Pyrinomonadaceae bacterium
GGAACGCCCGGCCACGCGCCCAGGTCGCCGCTGAAACTCCCGGATGAAAGTTCGAGGTTTACAATCTTAGCCGCCTACAGTAATTTTGTACCCTCCTCCCGAGGCCGCGCGGTTGGCTCAAGCATTACTCATGCGGCGCGCCCCCATGCTCGATGCAACTCCCGAGACGGAAAACGGCTTGCTCACGGCAAGCTCTATCTTTTACGCGGCAAAAACTTTTCTCGCATTTTGCCTGAAAGGACGCTCATCTTGGACGTGCGAGTGCAAAAAGTAGTCATCCTGATGCGGCGCGACCTGCGCGCCCGGTTCACGCTCAACGACATGGCGCGCGCCGCCAATCTCACCTCTTTTCATTTCTGCCACCTGTTCAAAGCCGAGACGGGCAGCAGCCCCGCCAAGTATCTCAAAGCCTTGCGGCTCGAACGCGCGCGGGAATTGTTGGAAACCACTTTCCTCAGCGTCAAAGAGATCAGGTCTCTCGTCGGACTCAACGACGAGAGCCACTTCGCGCGCGATTTTCGCATCGCTTACGGCCTCACCCCGCAGCAACATCGAGAGCATTATCTCGGCCGCGCCGCCTCGAAAAAAGAGGAGGCCGAGCGGAGCACGAGCGGCGCATAGATAAGCGCTATCCGCCCGTGTTGCTCTCATCCCGCGCCCGTCATAACTTCACGCGCGAAGGCGGCCGCCGAATCTTCAAAGTTCGGCGGCCGCCTTCGCGCGTGTCTGTTCAAGCGCGGCAAGTGTCAAATTGCCGTCTGCAAATGCTTCGTCTCACCCGCCGTCAATTTCAATCTGACCCGCCGCGCCGACCCGGCTTTCGACGCGCCGGCCGCGTCGCGCTTCGACCGTGACGGGTGGCTTAGACCGCGTCCGAAAGTTAAAAGCGAAACTTCAATCCGGCCTGCACCAGGCGCGGGCTGCTCGGCAGGATGCCCCGCGAGCGGTCAACGATATAAGTGCGGTCGAAGAGGTTCTTGGCCGTGACGAAAAAGGTGGAGTTTAACTGTTCCACATGATAGTTGACCGTCGCGTTCCAGACGGCGTGGCCGGGCAGGGAGCCGAGTTGGCCGTCGTTGCGGGGCGACGCCGGAAAGTTCAGATCATCCCCAAACTGCCGGCCGACGTACACGCCTTCGAGCAGCGCGTCAATGCCGACCGAGTGCGAGTAGCCGAAGTTGGCGTTCAGCAAATTCTCCGGCGCGTAAGGCAGGCGATTGCCCGTCACGCTCACGTTGGTGAAACCCGCGATGTTGCTGAAACGCGTGCCCGTGAACTTCGCGTCGGGCAGGAAGGTGTAAGCCACGCGCAGGTAAAAATTGTGGCGGCTGTTGAACAGCGTGCCGGAGTCTACGCGCCCGGTGAACTCCGCGCCCTGATGCAGGGTCGAGCCGCCGTTCGTGAGCGCGGAGCCGACGCCGCCCGCCAGACTCGCCGGGACGATCTGATTCTCGTAGTTCATGCGAAACAGCGTGGCCTCGAACCTCAGACCGCGACGCGGCGCGGCGCGAACCCCCAATTCATAGTTCCAACTGAGTTCGGGGTCGAGTTCGATGCTGCCGCCCGTCGCGTTGTTGATGATGTCCTCGGTGCGCGGCGGGGCGAAGCCGCGATGCACGCCCGCGAAAACCGTCAACTGCGCGGCCGGCTGATAGGAGACCCCGACGCCGGGAATCACCTGTGTGAGCGCGGTGCGGCCGGAGCCGCCGCGCCCCGCGTTGGCGAGCCGGTTGGTGCGCTGAAACTCGATGTGCTCGATGCGGACGCCCGGCGTAACGGTGAATTTCTCGAAGAGGAACCGATTCTGGACGAAGCCGGAGTAGGCTTGATTGCGCCGCTCGTTATCTTCGGCGAGGCTGCCGTCGCGCGAGTTGGGCAAGTCGCCGTTCTTCTGCAAACGCTGCTGCGTCTCGTAGTGTGCGCGGACGCCGAAGTCGGTCTCGCTGCGCACGCCGAAGAGTTTGTGCCTGACGTTCAAATGCGGCTCGACGCCGAAGAAGTAGTAGGTGCGCAGACGACCCTCGTTGCCGCAGGTCGTGTTCAGATCGGCGAAACTGCGGCAATCGGGATCGACGTTCAGGCGGTTCGGACGCTGCGCGGAATTACTCGACTGACGCCACCAGTGGCGGCGGAAGTAAGAACCGTAGAGCGTGGTGTTCAGCGTCGCGTTGGCGTTGAAGACGACGGCGTGCGTGGCCGACGCGCCGAAACGGTCGCCGTAGAAGCGGTCGTTAAAGAAAGGGTTGGCGCGCGGGTCGGCCGCGTATTCGGCCTCGGTCAGCCCGGAGTAGGAGACCTGCGAACGCTCGCGGTAAAAGTTGAACTTGCCGGTGAGCGCCTGCCGCGTGCCGAGCGCGGTGACGCTCTTGAAATTGAAATCGGAAAGGCCGGAGCGGTGCTGGTCGCGCGCGCCCGCGCCCTGCTTGCGCGTGAGGTCGAAGAGAACTCCGGTGCCACGGAAGGTGCCGCCGAAGTTGGCGTGGCCGTTGAAGTAGTCGCGATTGCCGCCCACGAGCGTCAGCGACCCGGATGTTTTTTCAGGCGGCGTGCGCGTGATGTAGTTGACGACACCGCCGATGGTCTGCGGCCCGTAGAGAATTTGCCCCGACCCCTTGAGCACCTCCACGCTCTCGAAGCGATCAATCGGCGGGTGGTAGTAAGAGGCGTTATCGCCGTAGGGCGCGTAGGTGAGCGGGATGCCGTCTTCGAGAAGCAACACTTTAGTTGAGCGGGTCGGGTTCAGACCGCGGATGCCGATGTTCGGACGCAGGCCGAAGCCCTCTTCGTCGCGCACGTTCACGCCCGACACCTTGCGCAGAGCCTCGCTCGAAGTGAAGACGCGACTCAGTTCGAGCATCTCGCGTTCGAGCACGTCCACCGAGCCGGGGATGCGCTCGACCACTTCGGGAATACCCGCGATGCTGCCCGACGTGACGACGACCGCCTCGGCGAGGGAAGCCGCCTGCAAAGTGAGTTCGACGTTGCTCTGGCTCGCGCCCGCCCGGATTAACACTTCCTGATCGACGAGCGCGAAGCCCCGGCTCGTCGCGCGCAGATGATAGGAGCCGGCCGCGAGTTGCGCGAAGGTGAACGCCCCCGCGCCGTCCGTGACGGCCGTGCTCTCGTCGTTACGGTTCTCCTGCCTGAGCGTCACGGTCGCGCCTTCGACCGCCGCCCCGAATTGATCGAGCACGCGCCCCGACAACGACACGCCTCCCCCCTGCGCCGCCACGCCCCAGCCGCACCCGCACAACGCGAAGAACGCCGCGACTCCGAACAGCGCACGCGCTGCCCGACTCAACCTGAACCGTATCCCCATGATTTCTTCCTTCTTATGAGAACCTTAATCGAGTTGGAAAAACTTAGAAGCGGTCTGAAATTGAAAATCGTTTTCATTTCCAGACGGGATGTGAAAGTAAACCTTTGTGTTTCTCGTGTCAAGCGAAAGCTCAGGCGAATAGTCTCTCAAGTTTCAACTTTCCCGTGTGCCCGCCGTGTGTTCGGGAGGGTGAGTGTTTCATAGAAGCTGTTTGAAAAGTAAGCTGTGTGTGTCCCGGAGAGACATTTGATAATAGCCCGGCCATTGATGGCCGGGATGGTGAA
>DASQNL010000234.1:0-1847 GCA_035644995.1 Pyrinomonadaceae bacterium
GGGATGCCCGTCCAGCGCGCGATGACATCTTCCACGTCGTCTTTCGTGACGGCGACGGAGACGAGTATGTCGTCCTCTTCATGTATGCGCGCGCCCGTCAGGTTGTCAACGATGTAGGACGAACGCAGGCGCTCCTCGCTCAGAGGGCCGCGCGCGTGGTCGGTCGGCAAAGGTTCGCGCCTGACGCGCAGCTTCACGCGCGCGCCCGCCTCGTCGATCACGTCAATGGCCTTGTCGGGCAAAAAGCGGTCGGGGATGTAGCGGTTCGATTGATAGACGGCGGCCTCGATGGCCTCCTCGGTGTAGCGCACCTGATGGAACGCCTCGTAGCGCTCGCGCACGCCGTCGAGTATGCGCACGGCTTCCTCTTCGGAAGGCGGCGGAACTTTGACGGCCTGAAAGCGACGCTCCAGCGAACGATCTTTTTCGATGGACTTGCGAAACTCCGCCGGAGTAGTTGCGCCGATGCACTGAATCTCGCCGCGCGACAGAGCGGGCTTCAAAATGTTCGCCGCGTCGAGCGACCCTTCCGCGCTCCCCGCGCCGACGAGCGTGTGCAACTCGTCTATGAAGACGATGTACTGCGGGTTTTCGACGAGTTCGCGCATGATCTGTTTCAAGCGCTCCTCGAACTGACCGCGATACTTCGTGCCCGCGACGATGAGCGAGAGATCGAGCGAAAGGATGCGCTTGTTTTCCAAAAACGACGGCACGTCGCCGCGCATGATGCGTTGCGCCAAGCCTTCGACGATGGCGGTCTTGCCGACGCCCGGCTCGCCGATCAAAACGGGATTGTTCTTCGTGCGACGGCAGAGAATCTGTATGACGCGGTCGATTTCGTTGTCGCGCCCGACGAGCGGGTCGAGTTTGTCGTTCGCGGCGTCTTCGGTCAGGTCGCGCGAAAACTCCGCGAGGTGCGGCGTGTCCTTCTTCTGCGAGGCGCGCGGGTCTGCGCCCGTCGCGCGTGCCACTTCCTCGCGCACGGCGGCGAGGCGAAGCCCGCGCTCGTAGAGAATCTCCGCGGCCATCGAACGCTCTTCGCGAAGCAGACCGAGCAGGAGGTGTTCCGTCCCGATGTGGCGGTGTTGGAGGCGGTCGGATTCCTCGTGCGCGTAGGCCAGGACGCGCTTGGTCTCGGGCGCGAGCGGGAGTTCGACGCTGGTTGAGATTTTTTCTCGCAGCGGCGCGCGGCCTTCGATCTCTTTGCGTATCGCTTCGAGCGAGGCTTGCGCGCGCGCGAGAAAACGCGCCGTGAGCGTTTTGTCTTCGCGCATCAACCCGAGCAGGAGGTGTTCCGGCTCGATGGCTGGCGCGCCGAATTGCGAGGCTTCGTAGCGGGCGAAGAAGATCACGCGCCGCGCTTTCTCCGTGTAGCGTTCAAACATAAAAACGGTTTGGCGGAAGTCGCTTGATGAAAACTTGTTGGTGTGGCGCGTCGGGTAGCAAAGATGAAAAACTCCTCACACACGCCCGCGCGCATTATAACCTAATGCGGCGAAAGGCAGAAGAGTCAGAAAAATTAACGGCGGGTCAAGTTGGAGGGGAAAGGGAAAAGGGGAAGGGGCAAAGGTAAAGCAGCTCGCCGTCACTCTCGCCTTCCTTTACCCTTTCCCCCTTCCCCCTTCCCCTTGCTTTCATTGCGCCAGCGCAAACGAGTCGAGAAACTTGTTGACTTTGTCGGGCGTCATGTCGCTTTTCGCGCCGAGGACGCTGAGGGCGTAGATGGCGCGTTCGACGAGGAAGAGGCGCGCGACGGCGCGGTGGCCTTCGGCCTCGAACTCGTACTCGCGTCCCTCGTAGCCGTCGAGCGAGACGGGCTGCTCGGAGACGAGCCGGAATTTGATCTG
>DASQNL010000235.1:0-6129 GCA_035644995.1 Pyrinomonadaceae bacterium
CTCGTCATTTACGGCGGTCTCGTTGTCGACGGCACGGGTCGCCCCGGTTATCCCGCGGACGTGTTCGTGCAGGGCGACCGCATCGTCAGGATCGCGCACGCGCGTCGCATCCCGCGCGGCCGCCGCATGATCGATGCGAACGGCCTCGTCGTCGCGCCGGGCTTCATAGACATGCTCGGCCAGTCGGAAGTGAACCTCCTGATCGACCCGCGCGCCATGAGCAAGGTGATGCAGGGCGTGACGACGGAGGTGACGGGCGAGGGCGGTTCGATTGCGCCGATGAACGAGCGGCTCATCAAAGAGGACGAAGATTATTACCGCCGCTTCAATCTCACGGTTGATTGGCGCACCCTCGCCGAGTACTTCCGCCGTGTCGAGCGTCAGGGCTTGGGGCTGAACCTCGCCACCTTCGTCGGCGCAACTCAGGTGCGCGCTCACGCGATGGGGTTCGACAACCGCGCCCCCACCGCCGCCGAACTTCAGGAGATGCGTCGTCTCGTCGCGCAGGCGATGGAAGACGGGGCGCTCGGTCTTTCGACTTCGCTGCAATACGTCCCGGCGCGCTTCGCCCGGACAGACGAGATCGTCGAACTGGCGAAGGTCGCCGCGCGTTACGGCGGCGTCTACGCCACGCACCAGCGCAGCGAGGCCAACGCGCTCGATAGTTCGCTCGCCGAAGTCTTCGAGATCGCGCGCCGGGCTTCGATCCCCACCGGCATCTGGCATCTCAAGACCGCCTACAAGAAGAACTGGGGTCGCATGCCCGAAGTGCTCAAGCGCATCGAAGCGGCGCGCGCCGAAGGCTTGCAGATCACCGCCGACGTTTACCCTTACACCGCCGCCAGCACTTCGCTCAACGCCTGTCTCCCGCCGTGGGCGCTCGAAGGCGGCACGGAACGGATGCTCGCGCGCCTCGCCGACCCCGCCGCACGCACGCGTCTCAAACGCGACATCACGACCGACTCCGCCGATTGGGAAAACATCTATCTCGGCAGCGGCGGCGCGGAGGGCGTGCTCGTCGGCTCGGTCAACAATCGCGCCCTCGAAGCCTTGCAGGGTCAACGCCTCTCGCAAATCGCCGCCGCGCAAAACAAAGACCCGCTCGACGCTCTCTTCGATCTCATCCTCGCGGACAGAGGTCAAACGGGCGCGATCTATTTCATGATGACTGAAAACGATCTGCGCGCCGCCCTGACTTCGCCGCACGTCTCCATCTGCACGGACAGCGGCGCGCGCGCCACCGACGGGCCGCTCTCCGGCACGAAGTCGCACCCGCGCGGCTGGGGTTCTTTCCCGCGCATCATCGCGCGCTACGTGCGCGAGGAAAAACTGCTCACGCTCGAACAGGCCGTCCACAAGATGACCGGCCTGTCGGCCGCGCGCGTCAACTTGCGCGACCGCGGCGTACTGCGGCGCGGCGCGTTTGCCGACATCACCATCTTCGACCCGCAGCGCGTGCGCGACCGCGCCACCTTCGAGCAGCCCAACCAGTACGCCGAGGGCATCAACTACGTCGTCATCAACGGCCAACTCGCCGTGGACGCGGGCGCGCGCACTCAGGCTCTCGCCGGTCGCGTGATTCGCGGGGCGGGCTACCGCGCGCAGCGAAAACAATAGTTAGGAGCCGCCGCCCTCGTCGTTTGCGCGGGCGCGTCGGTGTCGGGTCGGCCGTCCGTCCGGGATTCTTATAATTTTGTTGCGATTCGCCGGCGGTATTGACTTCGGCGGCTCAAAAGCGTTAGCTTGTCTTCGTTCCCAATTAACCCCCTTTGAATATTGTCGGAGCGCAGGCGGCGTGCGGCTCGCTCAGGCGCGTCTCCGGCATTCATTGGATAACGAACCACAGGGTGAAGGAGTAGTGACGTATGAAAAGAAACCTCGCTTACGCGGCGTCAGTTTTGGTTCTGGCGGTGGCGGCCATGCTCGCACCGTTCAATTACATCTCTCCGGCGCAGGCCGGTCAGGGACAAACCACACAGGCGTGTGAAGACTGTAAGGCCGCGGCTCAAGGCCGCCTGTCGGCCTGCGACTTCGCCGCGAAGAATGACAACGACCGCCGCACGACGCGCGGCCAGTGTGTCAAACAGTTTGAAGCGGAAGTCAGGGAGTGCCCCTGCCCGCCGGGACACAACAACCCGAATAGCACCCCGCGCTAGGCTGCCGCAACGGGTCATGAATGGAGAGGGCGACGTTCGATAACTCGAACGTCGCCCTCTTTATTTTCCGGCCGCACGGGCGTTAGACTATCGCCGACTTGAATATGAGATTCCCGCTACTCCCCCACACGCTCGCGCCGCGTCGCCTCGAACGACTCTGTTGGCTCGTCGCCGCCGCGCTCGGCTTCTTGCAGGCGTGGGGGCGGCGGCACGAGAGCGGCGACGGCGTGGCCTACATGGGCGCGGACGGCATCGCCTATCTGGACATCGGCGACGCCTACTGGCGCGGCGAATGGGCGGCGGCCGTGAACGCCATGTGGAGTCCCTTCTACTCGTGGCTCACGGGTCTCATGCTCCGTCTCTTTCAGCCGTCGCCCTTCCAAGAGTTCACCGTCGTCCGCCTGCTCAACTTCGCGCTCTACCTCCTGTCCCTCGCCGCCTTCGTCCTCTTCCTGCGCGAACTCGAACGCTTTCGCCGCACCCGGACGCGCGACCCGGCAGGCGCGCAAAAGTCCGCGCCCGCGGCCGACTCCGGGGCGGAGTCCGATGCCCTGCCCCGCCGGGCGTGGCTCATCTTCGCCTATACCCTCTTCATCTGGACTTCGCTCTCGATGAACCGCGTCGCGCGCACGAGTCCGGACGTGCTCGTCTCCGGGTTGATTTTCGTCGCCTCCGCCCTGTTGCTGCGCATGCGCCTGCAACGCGCCGGGTGGCTCGCGTTCGCACTCTTCGGCCTGACGCTCGGCGTCGGCTACCTGACGAAAACTTTCATGTTCCCGCTCGCCTTCGTCTTCCTCGCGGCGAGCCTGTTCGCGGGCGGCCGCGTGCGACGCGCCGTGCCGCGCGTCGCGCTCGCGCTCCTCGTCTTCCTCGCCGTGTCCGCGCCGTTCGTCGTTGCGCTCTCGCGCGCCAAGGGGCGTCCGACCATCGGCGACACGGGGCGTCTGAACTACGCCTGGCACGTCAACGGCACGCAGCCCTTTATCCACTGGCAAGGCGAACCCGCCGGCGGCCACGGCGGCACGCCCTTGCACCCGACGCGCAAACTCTCCGACGCGCCCGCCATCTACGAATTCGGCGCGCCCGTCGCGGGAGCTTACCCGCCGTGGTACGACCCGACTTACTGGTACGAAGGCGTCCACGCCCGCTTCAGCTTGAGCCGCCAACTCAAGACCCTCGCGCGAAACGTGCTGCTCGCCTACGAGTTTCTTTTCTATCGCTTCTTTCCCGGCGCGGTCTGCGCCGCGCTGTTCATCCTTTTTTACATGAGCCGCCGCCGCGTCGGCGACGTGGCGCGCGATGTCGCCGCCTACTGGTTTCTCATCGCGCCCGCGCTCGTCGCGTCGGCCTGCTATCTGGCGATCCACTTCGAGCAGAGATATTTCGCGCCCTTCGTCGTCGTCGCCGGCATGAGCTTGTTCGCGGCCGTGCGGCTCCGGCGCACGGCGGAAGCGCGCCGTCTCGTGGACGCGCTCGTCCGCGTCACGCTCGTCACCTTCGCGCTCTCGCTCGGATACTACAGCGCGCGTGATCTCTACTCGTCGGTGCGTGATCTCGCGCCGGGACGCGCGGCGCGTGTGGACGTGCAGTGGCAGGTGGCGGAGGAGTTGCGCCGGATGGGAATCAGGCCGGGCGAGCGGGTCGCGTCAATCGGGAACACCATGTTCCACGCGTGGCCGCGACTGGCGCGCGTGCGCGTGGTGGCGGAGATTTCGACGCGCACGGGCGGCGACGTTGAGAAATTCTGGGCGGGCGACGCCGCGCTCAAAACCCGCGTCGGCGAAACTTTCGCGCGCACCGGCGCGAGGGTCGTCGTCGCCGAAGGCATCCCGCCGTGGGCTTCGGCGACGGACGGCTGGCAACGCATCGGGGCGACGCATTTTTACGTCCGCCCTCTCCCGCAACTCTAAACGGCGGCTTCTCCCGCAACTCTAAACGGCGGCTTCTCCCGCGGCTCCAAACCGCGGCGCGTCCTCACACTTTGATAAAAATCTTCCGGCGGTAAAGAATCGCCATCAGGCCGAGCCAGAGGAGCACGTAGCACAGCGCGTAGAGGAGCGAACTGTCGGCGGGCGTCGTCGCCCAGGGGGCGAAGAGACGCTCGTAGATGTAGGTCTGCAAGTTGCCCGTCCGCCCGTCGGCGCGGGGCATTTTCCAGAGGCTCATCGCGCGTGCCGTCAAGCCCGACAACACGAAGACCGCGAGCGCGTTCACGCCGAAGATGCGGAACGGCAACGCCCAACGCCGGTAGTTCTTGATGTCCACCAGCCAGTAGCAGAGCGCGAGCAGTTGCAAACCCATGCCCGTGGTGAAGACGACGTAGGAACTCGTCCAGAGAGCCTTGTTGATCGGCAGCCACGCGTGCCACATCCACCCGGCGGCCACGCACGCCGCGCCCGCCGCGAACAGACCCGCGGCTTTCTCGTGCGCCTCGCGGGCTTGCCTGAGCCAGTGTCCCGCGAGCGCGCCTGAGAGCGTGGTGGCGATGGCGGGGAGAGTGCTCAAGAGTCCTTCGGGGTCGTAGACGCGCCCGCCGCCCTTCCAGATGTGATTGCCGAGCACCGCGCGATCCACGAACGCGGCGAGGCTCCCCTCTTTGCTCAAATCCCCGGCCGCGTAACCCGGCGCGGCGACCAACTCCGGCAAGCCCCAGTACGCCAGCAGCAGCGCGGCGGCGATCAGGCCTTGCGCGCGCCAGCCGGTTTTGAGAAAGATGATCGCCGCGCAGAAGTAACAGACGGCGATGCGTTGCAGCACGCCGGTGAGGCGGATCGTGGACAGGTTGAAATAGGGGAATCCGGCGAGGAGGAAACCGAAGGCATAAATGAGCACGGTGCGGCGCAGGATTTTCAGATAGAGGTCGCGCTGCGTTCCGCCCGCTTCGGCGCGGCGGGCGAAGGCGAGCGTGATCGAGACGCCGACGATAAACAGGAAGAAGGGGAAGATGAGATCGGTCGGCGTCCAGCCGTGCCACGCGGCATGGGCGAGCGGCGGGTGAATCGCTTCCCAAGTGCCGGGGTTGTTGACGAGGATCATGCCCGCGATGGTGATGCCGCGAAACACGTCGAGCGACAGCAGCCGCCCCGTCCCGCTCCGTTCATCTTCGGTGGTGCCATCCATCTCTCAACTCCTTAATCCGGCGTCATCTCCCGCGCATTTTTCCTTTGCGCCTTCGCGCCTTTGCGTGAGACTTATGCTTGCTAAAGAAATAGCTCACGCAAAGGCGCGAAGGCGCAAAGAAGAAGGCTTTGAGTAGAAGTTAAATTCTTTCGGCTACGGCGCGGGCTGGGCAGGGCGCGAGCCGAGGCCGATCTCTTCGGGGTTCGGGAGCGTCGAACTTTCGTTGTATTCGCGCATCAACTCTTCCATCGCACGGCTGCGGTTGAGCCACGTCGCAATCGCCGCGTCGTAGCGCGCGAGGACGCTCTCCAGCCAGTAGGGGCGGTTCTCCTGAAGCCACTGTTCGCGGTAACTCGTCTTGAGCGTCGCCAATTCTTCGGCCATCTCGCGCAACGAATTGTAGATCGCGCCGTGATAACGCCTGAGACGAATCACCTGCCGGCGGTCGCCGAGATTCAGGTAAGCCTGCCAGTAGTCGCGGCTGAACTGTTCGACGACCTGCATGCGCCGCCCCATGTGCCCGAGCCGCTGCGCCGCGAAACGCGCCGACGCGATCATCCGGCGATTGCGCCGCGCCTCTCCGCCTTCCCGCACGAGCGTCGTTTCCGCGCCCTCGACGGCCAGGCGCATCTGCCGCGTCTTCTCGCGCGAGGCGCGCGCGCGTTCCTGAAACGCGTTGGTGAACGGCTCTTGCCAGAACAGCGGGTTGGTGGTGTTCGCGCCGAGCAGGGTGTTGACGCTGCCGAGCGCGCGCAGGGCGCGCACGAACGAGTCGCCGTCGCGGCGGAAGAAAGCCCAGTCGAAGTTGCGTTCAAACGCGACTACGTCCACCTGCCCCTCCTGCCACGAGGCC
>DASQNL010000236.1:0-16469 GCA_035644995.1 Pyrinomonadaceae bacterium
CGCAGCCCTGTCCATCGTCGCGTGCAGCCGTCCCGCGCCGTCAGCAGGCAGCTTCGGCTTGAGGGGAACCTGGCTCCGGTAGGAGACAACCCCCGTCACCTGTTTTCCCGTGACGACCGATTTGGGCTGGCCGCTCCCGTCTGAGGGATATTGTTTATGCTTCTGGTTACCGGCGGGCAGATAAAAAGGCGCGAGCGCGCCGGCGCACAGGATCAGCACGGGACACAGCAGATTCCAGTACAGCACCCGCCTTTCCATCAACTGGCGAACGACGAGCAAAGCAAAGCCGAAGCATACGATTGCGAAAATGACCACGGCGAACCTGACGCGAATGAGCAGGAGCAATCCGGCGGCCAGCAGCATCAGCGCGCTCGTGCCGACGGCGGCCGTCCAACTGTAGGTTCTCGTCAGCCAGGTCGTCACGACCAGGATGAGGGCGAGCGCGGCGGCGATGAAGAGGGGGTCTTTTAAAAGTTGCGTCGTGTGCAAGAGGAAGGTCGGCCACAGCGCGACGATGCCCGCAGCCAGCAGACCGACTCGCCTGCCCCCCACTTCACGACCCAACATCAAGACGAGGCTCAAGATCGCGACGTAGCAGAACAGATTGAAAGGTTCCGCGCTGAGCGCGCTGTATCCGAAGAGAGGGCTGAGGCAGGCAAACTGGATCGAGATCAGTTTGACGTGCATCCGTTCGGGTTCCGCCGCCCACGCCCTGAGGCCGTCGTTTTGCAAAATCTCTGCCAGCCGCACCGCCCCGCTCTGATACTGATAGCTGTCGGAGACGATCATGATCGCATCACGGTTAAGAAGCTGCGGGGCGAGTTGTGCGCGGCCGACCGAAAACAGTCCCACGGCCAAGGCGACGTGGAGCAAAGCCGCCGCCGCGATCAGACGCCCGCCGCCCGCGGCGAAGACGGGAAACCGACCGGCCAATAGACGCTCCCCCGCGTTGACGGCGCGCCTGACCGGGTTGTCCTCCATTCTTCTGTTCATTACATTCCAACCCGGCCACGAGGCGAAGCATGAAGAAGCCGTCTCGGCCGCGCGAGTTTTTTTAGTCCGACGCGAAAGTCGCAGGGGCGGCGGCGTGCGCGTTTAATTGTTATGGCCGAAGCGAGACTCGACGTGCGTTTGAACGAACTCGATGAAATCCTCCGTGATGGCATCTCTCGAACCGAGCGAGGCGGGCGAGGGTCTGACCATCGTCGCCACCACCTCGCATCCCTCTATATACACCTTGAGGAAGATCACATGCGCCGCACAGCGGGCAGCCACCTGCATCAGCGCGGGGGCTAGGATGATCCGGCCGTTCGCCGTGTCGAACTCAATCGTCCTCCCCTCGGAGTGCTCTCCCCTATCCGGCATGCCGAGGACGAACTGTCCCTTGCGTAGTCTGGTTCGGAGCGCGACGAGAAACATCGGCGACGGTTGCATGGTATCTGCCGCCAGCGTGGTTCCGCTCACACGCATCTGCGGGTCGGCGGCGATCACGACCGGATTGTGCCCGGCATCATGGAACAAACGAACCATCAACAGGCTGAGCGTCATGTGGGGGGAAAGTAACAGGACGCCTCGACCGGCCGCCAGCGCGCTCTCAAGCTCCTCGTTGCCGTTCACGGTAATCAAGGGGTCGAAACAGGTGCCGTTCTTCGTCAAGGTGTTCAGCACGAGGTGGAGCGCGATCTCGCGGACGCCGTCAACATTGCCCTTCCGCTGTTCCTGAAAGGCTTGAGTCCGGCGGACGAACGGCACGGCGGCACGCGCGATCAGGATGGCCGCGCGGAACCGGCGGCGACGCGGTATCAGCCGCATCGCCATTGAGAAACAGAGACCTACGAGATGAAAGGAATACCAACGATGATCCGACCCACCCCTTGCTTTCGAGAACATAATGTCTTCGGCGCGTCATCCCCCTCGGCTTGATTTACCGCTCTCCCGCTTGTGACGCAGAGGCGAGGTTGCGGCGCGTTTACCCGAGCGGCATGACCTATGCCGCGACTCCTTCCTCTTCTCTTTGGAACTTCCGCATCCTTCGGACGACTTAGAACCGGCGAGACCGTAAACCGCGAGAGCGCGCCGGGGGTTTGCACTTCAAGCGATCTGCTTGAGAAACGATAAAGTTTCGTCGGCACAGCGTTCCCAGGTGTATGGCCGAGCCCGCTCGGATGCCCGCGCGGCATATTTTTCCCTGGCTTCCGGCGAAGCGAGTAATTGATCGAGGACGGCCGCGATCCCCGCCGGGTCTTCCGGCTCGAAATAGACGCCGCCGTCGCCCAGTATTTTCGGCATCGGGTCTTTATTCGAGCAGGCGATGGGCAGCCCGGCGGTCATAGCTTCCAGCAGCGTGTTGGGTAGATTCTCACAACTGGAGGCGAAGATGAAAGCGTCCGACCGTGCGTAAACAGCCGGCAAGTCTTGGTGCGGAATCGCGCCGCGGTAATTTACATAGGTCTGTGCGTTCAAGCGTTCGACGACGCTCTGAAGACGCTTCAACGAAGGCGGGTGTGCGTGCCCGACGAGTTCCAAAGTAACAGGTACGCCCCGGCGCACCAACTTTGCGACGGCTTCGACGACGTGCCACTGATGTTTGTAAGCATCTATCGTGGACACGTACAACAGGCGAAACGGGTCTTCTTTGGAATACGCGCTCAGAGGCTTCTGTGCTTTGGGAGCGGCGCGAAATCGCGCCGCCACGCCGTGGGGTATGATCGCGTCCGGCCGAACGAGTTTCCCCACCTTGCGGATGACCAGCGCGCGCGCGTGCTCGTTCAGAAAGATCGTCCCGCCGGCATTGCGAATAGTTTTAACTTGGCTGAAGCGCAGGAGTAAAAACCTCGGCAGCATGGCGGACGCGCCGTAGAGCCGCACCTGAGAAGGCTCGAAGGGCAGCGCGTTGCGAGACATGGTGACGAAGGGTCGGAAGTCGCCGAGGTAGGTGCCGCCGGGCACAAACAACAGATCACAAGCCGCCTCCCGCGCCAAACGCGACAACTTGGTCTGCTGCCACCAAACTCGCGCGGGGAGCGTCCCGTCCAACGTCGGCTCGTGAATACTCTCCAACCACTCGCGCCCCGGCAAGCGGTCTAGAATGTTTTGCCCGCCCCAGACAAAGACACGCGCGATCCCATACTTTTCCGGCTGCGCCACTTTCAACAGTTCGGAAAGATGTGTAATGCTCCCCCCGCTTCGGAGATTGGAGGCGTCGATGCCTAACTGCATATAGCGATCAATCGAATAGTGCGGGCGGCGCGCTCGCCCCGGCAAGCCATGCCGATCTGCCCACTATTCACTCGTCCAACTGCGGCGGGAAGCGGCCGCGTTCCAGCCAAGCCTCAAACATGAGAACAGCCCAGACATAATACTGGCGGTCGCGTCGGCCGGACAAATGCTCCGCCCACATCCGGCGAATCGGTTCCGGGTCGAAAAACCCCTCGTCTCTCAAGCGTCTCTCGCTTAGCAACGATTCAGCCCAATCCCGGAGCGGAGCGCGCAACCAACGGTCGAGAGGAATGCTGAAACCCATCTTGGGGCGTTCGATTAACTTCTCAGGAAGGTATCTCTTGAGCACCTGTCGCAGCAGCCACTTTCCCTGCCCGTCTCGCACTTTCATCCGCATCGGGAGCCGCCAGGCGAACTCGAACACTCGATGATCCAGAAACGGCACGCGGTTTTCCAGACTCACCGACATGCTCGCCCGATCAACTTTGACGAGAATGTCGTCGGAGAGATAACTCACCGCGTCGATGAGCATCATCCGCTCGGCGAAGCCCGTTAAAGTGCGCGCGTAACCGGCCGCCATCGGAGCCAAAGCCGCTTCTCTCGAATCCAAGACCACCGCGCACGGCTCTTTCCATTGAGAAACCAGATGCCGATAGAAATCGGAGGAGGAGGTAGCGTGCAGCAGCCCGGCCATCGTGTGCATCTTGTTGCCGATTGAACTGCTGCCGCCAAAGGAGTCGAGTTTCGCGTTCAACCCGGAGAACAGTAGATTCAGCGTGCCGACCGGCGTCTTCTCGATGACGGCCGCGAAGGCGCGGCGCAGGGGCGCGGGGAAAGGACGGATTTTGTTCCACAGTCTCTCGCCTTCCACATATCTCCGGTAACCGCCGAACAGTTCGTCGCCGCCATCGCCCGACAGGCACACCGTCACGGAACGACGCGCCAGTTGCGAGACGATAAAGGTGGGAATCTGCGAGGAATCGGAGAACGGCTCGTCATACATCGCGGGCAGCTTGGGAATCACGGCGAGCGCGTCCTCCGGCTGGAGGTATAACTCGGTGTGCTCGGTTCCCAAGTGGCTTGCGACCCGCTTCGCGTCGGCGGCTTCGTTATACTCCGCTTCGCTGAAACCGATGGTGAAAGTCTTGACCGGCCGCGCGCTCTCGGCCTGCATCAGCGCGACCACGGTGGAGGAATCGATGCCGCCGGAGAGGAAAGCTCCCAAAGGCACGTCGGCCACCATTTGTCGTTTGACGGAATCGCGGAGCAGGGCATCCAGCGCGTCGGCCGCTTCCGCGTCAGCGCCTTTGAAAGGATCGGCGGCCGCCTTCCGGGCAGTCTCTCCGGCCGACCAGTAGGCCGCCTCCGCGGGAGCCGCGCCGACCTCAAGCCCCTTCGTCTTCAGGCTGAGAATCGTGCCCGGAATCTGTTTGCGGATGCCCCTGTAGATCGAGTGCGGAGCGGGGATATAGTTATAACGCATGAAGAGAGCGAGGGCGTCGCGGTCGATCTCGCCCACCCAGCCGTCGTGCGCGCGGAGAGCCTTGAGTTCCGAGCCGAACAGGAACACGTCGCCCGCCCAACCGTAATAGAGCGGCTTCTCCCCGGCGCGATCTCTGACGAGATGTAAAAGTCGCTCCCGCTCATCCCACAGCGCGAAGGCGAACATGCCGACGAAGGTTATCACGGCGCGTTCGACGCCCCATTCCTCGAAAGCCGCGAGCATGACTTCGGTATCCGACTGCCCGCGAAACGTATGACCGGAAGATGCGAGCGTCTGCCGGAGTTCGCGGAAGTTATAAATCTCGCCGTTAAAGCAGAGCCGGAAGCGTCCGCTCGCCGAGACCATCGGTTGACGGCCGGCGGGCGAGAGGTCGACGATGGCTAAGCGGCGATGGCCGAAGGCGACCCCGGCTTCGGCGTCAATCCAATGGCCTTCGTCGTCGGGGCCTCGATGGGCGACGGCAGCCGTCATCGCCCTCAAACTCTCACCCGGCGAAACGGCTCTTTGCTTGGGGTTGATAAAACCGGCGATTCCACACATCTGATTCTGCTATCTTCCGGTTTAGCCCGGCAGACTCTCGCCGGGCGCGACGGCGTGGCGAAAGTCGTATAAGGCGCACCGGCGCGAAAGGAAGTTTCTTACACCTTTCGCGCCGGTGCGCCTTTTAGTTTTCAACCGGGCGGCGGCCGGGTCGTCAGTTCATGTCGTCAGTTCACGCCGTCTAGTCCATGTCGAGCGGGTTGCGATAGGGAATGTCTTTATCCTTCTCGGCGCGCTTCATGGCTTCGCGGAATTTCTCGTCGAGGATGCGCTCGCGGTCTTTGAGCGAGCCGAGTTCCTGCGCGAAGATTTGGTCGCGCGTTTGCTTCTGCCTTTCCAGTCCCTTCGCCATCTCCTCGAACGAGGCGATGGGCTTGGTTTTCTCCTCGTGCGAGATCAGCGCGCCGGTCTGCGCGTCTATGATGAGAGTGGCTTCGCAGCAGGGGCAGATGAGGGTGAAGCGTGGGGTATTCGTCACAAACAGGCTCCTTCGTCGGGAAATACACTCGTGCGCACGGCACGCGCGCGGGCAAATTATAACACTTCACGCGATGGAATCGGTCGGGCGCGGGCGTGAGATAAAAGTAGAAGGGCGACGATTGCGCGCGAGGCCGTAAACGCCCTCCGCACGCGATTGTCGCCCTTCTCTATTTACTTTCGCTGAACGCCGAATCCGGTTACGGCGTCACGGCATCCTTGATCGCGCCGCCGACCTTCTTCGCGCCGGAGACGGTCTTCTCGCCGGCCTTCTTCGCGCCTTTGACGACCGGCCGACCCACATCTTCGGCCTTATCCGCCACGCCGCGACCCACGTCTTCCGCCTTATCGGCCACACCGCGTCCGACATCCTCGGCTTTATCCGCGACCGGCCTGCCCACGTCCTCGGCCTTGTCCGCGACGCCGCGCCCGACATCCTCAGCCTTGTCCCCCACGAACCCTGCGGCATCCGCCACGGCCTCGCCCGTCGCCGTCAAAGCTCGATCAACTTCGCTCTCCGGCAAATCGCGCATCCGTCCACCTCTCGTATAGACGCGCGCCGTGCGCTTACCCGTTCTCGTGTCCGTCATGACCACGACGCGCTCGACGCGCGGGTTGTTCCGGAAAGTGCGCGTTTGCGTGCGCACGCCGTCCGCTTCGGTGGTGACGATTTCGGCGTCCGTGCCGCCCGTCGTCGGCGTCATCGGCGTCGCCTCGGTCGCGGCGGTCACGTTGGCGTTCGTCGCGTTCATGTTTCCGGCATTAGCATTATCACTACCGCCGCATCCGGCGGCCAAAATCGAAAGAGCCAGCGCACACAAGCTCACGTTTAAACGTTTTCTCACTTTTATCTTCCTCCATGAGTTAAGCAGAATTGTCTTTATCTGCCCTGACGCAAGCGCAACCGACGTGCCATGCGTCCGTCACCCACGCGCGCCGAGTTTGTGAGCAAAAGCGGCGCGCTCTCCCGCCGTGCGTCAATCTTGTGTACGATGCAGATGCAGCGCGTCCTTTATCCATACTTGAGACTGCACGCTCCTTCTGATTCGCGGCGAAGGGGCAATCACTCCCACAGCCTGCTCCGGACGGACGGGTATTGTGTCCTGATTTGCGTTGCCCGGTATTGTATGGGTGTTAAGTCTGCGAGAGGTTCGCGTGGAGAGAAGAATGTTCGCGTGCGGCAGCGACGCGCGGCGGCGGCAACGACGGGGCGCGTTGAAGTTTCAGCCGCCCGCTTTCGCGATCTTTTCCAGCAAGTACCACGACATGTAATGCCCGTACTTTTCCTGTAACTCAATGCGCCGCCAATCTTGCCCCGTGATGATCTTCCGGCACGCGGGCGCGCCGCAGCGACATTCCATCCGGTAAGTATCGTCGTCGGTCGTCGCCCAATCGTGCGTCAACTCCTCTCCGGCCGCGATGTCGCGCATGGCGAGGAAGATGATCTGCCCGCGCACGCCGATGTTCGGTTCGCACGAGTGGTTGCTGTAGATCATGCTTCCTTCGCGTTCGCTTGGCGCGAGCGGCCCGATGAAGAGGTCTTCACCGATCTGTATCTCCGCCGCGCCGAGCGTGCGCTCAACTTCGACGAGCGTGCCACGGTCGAAGACGTGCCCGCCTTTAATCGCGACGATCTCGTCGCGCCCTATCGCTTCGACCGCGAACAGGCCGCGCCCTTGAATCGGGCTTTCCCTCACGGCTGCTTTCGGCGAGATGTAAGACAGGTTCATCCTGATTTAAAGAGACGCGGGGCGACTTTTGATCACGCGCTCCAAATCTTCCCGGAACGAAGAGACGGAGACGCCGCCCTGCGTGCCGTGGATGAAATTCCCTTCCGCATCGAGATAGAGGCAGAACGGCAGCGCACGCGCGTGGGACATGTGGCGCGCGCCGATGGCGTTGATCTCCGGTTCCGGCCTGTCGCAGTTGGAAGCTAGACAGACGTAGCGCTCGTTGAGCAAAGAGGCGACGGAAGTTTGCGGGATGATGCCCTCGACGAGGGCACGGCAGTTTCCTCAAGCGTAACGGCCGTGTTCGACGAAGACGAACTTCCCTTCGCGCTTCGCTTCGGCGAGCGCGTCGGCCAGATGCGTGTGCCAACGCACCGCGCCGCGGTCGTTGAAATGCGGGTGTGCGCCCTCGCGCCTGTCGTCAGCCATGCTCGTGTGCTCCTTTCTCGAATCGCGCCTCGACGAGCGCGCCCCGGCGCGTTCCCTGTTCGAGCGTCAACTGCGGGTAAGACTTCGGTTCGGGTTGCGTCGCGTGGAGTTCGAGCCGTCGCTCGGCCTCAAGGATCGATTCCTCCGCGCCTTCGATCTCTACGAATCGGCCGAACGGCAGTTCGTCGAGCACGACTTCGACGCCCGCCACGAGCCACGTCTCCCTGCGCTTCTCGTAAATGACGGCGGGCGTGTAGCCGAGCGCGTCGAGGATGGCGGCGAGGGCTTCCGGGTCTGCCACGGCCGTCTCGTCTTCGCGGCGTCGCTTGACGCCCCCCGCGCCCGCCGCCATGCTCTCTTTGAAAGTGAAGACCGCGCGGCCGTCCCGCACGCGCCGCAAACGCAACACGCGATTGCCGCGCTCAAGCCCCGCCCCCGCGTACAAAGTGTTCTCTTCAAATTCCTCGCCGCGCGCCTCCGCCCCGGCCGCGCGCAGACGACCGCGCAAATTCTCGGCCTCTTCCGCGCTCACCCGGTACTTCTTCTCGATCTCTGTGCCCATAAAAAAATTTGTCCGTGGTCAGTTGTCCGTGGTCGGTTGTCAGTTGTTCGCCTTGCTCCGTCAGCCTTCAGCCGATAACTTTAGCAATTAACTACTGAACCACAAACAACTGACCACGGACAACTGACCACGGACAATCTTCAACTCTGCCTCAGCCAGCGCACGACTTCGGGAAGGCTCGCGCTCTTGCCGTACATCAACATGCCGACGCGGTAGACGCGCGCCGCCACCCAGACCAGAACGACCACGCTCGCCAACCCGACGCCGAGCGAGAGCGCGATCTGCCAGAAGGGAGGCGTCTCCGTCACAATGCGGACGAGCATCGTGATCGGCGAGAAGAAGGGCGCGATGGAAACCCAGAAGGCGAAAGACGAGTTCGGGTTGCGAATGACGGGAAACGCCAGATAGATGCTGACCACCGAGAGGAAGATCACGGGCAACGCCATCTGCCCGGCTTCTTTCTCCGTCGTCACCATCGCGGCGACGAGCATGTAGATCGTGGCATACATCAAAAATCCGAGGATGAAAAACAGGAGCGCGTAGACGACGAAAGAGAGCGGCAGGCGCGGCAGCGGCACGTCCATCCCGCGCGCCGACAGCATCGTCACGCCGTAGAGCGCGAACACGCCGAAGGCCGCCGCCCAGATCACATACTGCGTGATGGCGACCAGCGCAACGCCCACCAGTTTCCCCAGCATCAGGTGAAACGGTTTGACCGAAGAGAACAGCACCTCGGACACGCGCGTCGTCTTCTCTTCCACGACCGACGAGAGAATAACCTGCCCGTACATCAGAATCGCCATGTAGATGAAGAGGCCGACGAACATCGCCACGGCGAAGCCGCCGCCGCTGTCGCGCTCCAGCCCGCCCTCGCTCACCTTCGTCAACTCCAACTCGATGCCCTTCGACAATTCGCGCACACGCACCTGATCTATGTTCGCCTCGCGCAGGCGTTGTTCGACGACGGCTCGGCTCAAACTCTGCCGCAGTTGCGCCGTCGTGATCGGGTCGCTCACGTTGCGCCCGTAATATTCCGCGCGCCCCTCTTCCAAAATCTTTTCCGGCAGCACGACGTAGACGCCCAACTCGCCTTTCCGCACGCGCGCGTTCAACTCATTCTTGATCTCTTCAAGCGAACGCCCGCCGCCCGCCACCTGCTCGACCTCGTAGCGCGTGCTCATCGCGCCGGCCGCCTGTCGCAGTTGCGCTTCACGATCCGTCGTCGCGGCGGCGGCAGTGGGCGGCGGTTGATTCCGTTGCTTGCCCTGCCCGCCTTCGTCGCCGCGGTTCGTCAGAATCGACTCGCGGATTCCCTCGTACAGCTTCCCCGTCAGGTCAACCACGGCGACCTTCGTCGCGCTGCCCGTCTGCATCCCGATGAGCAGGCCGGGCACCACCACGAAGCCGATCATGATGAGCGGGCCGAGCAGCGAAGAGATGACGAAGCCCTTGGTGCGGAGGCGGCCGAGATATTCGCGCCGGATGATGACCAACAGTTTCTTCATGCGCCTTCTCCCACCTTCTGTAAAAAGATGTCGTGCAAACTCGGCTCCACCTGTTCGAAGCGTGTCACGCGCGCGCCGCTCTCCACGAGACGGCGCAGCAACTCCTGCGCCTCCGTCCCTTCGGCCAACATGACTTCCACGTAGTCGCCGTGAGACTTGACGCCCGCCACGAGCCGCTCGTCGGCGAGCGTCGCGTCGCCGCCCTCAGCCCTGAGCGCGACGGCGCGACGGCCGAAACTGCTTTTCACCTCTCGCAGGCTTCCCTCCAACACCTTGCGCGAGCGGTTGATGAGGCAGATGTCGTCGCAGAGTTGTTCGGCTTGCGACATCATGTGCGTGGAGAAAATGATCGTGCGGCGTTCGGCCTTCAGTTCGAGCAGCACGTCTTTCATCAACTCGGCGTTGACGGGGTCGAGGCCGGAGAAAACTTCGTCGAGGATGAGCAGGTCGGGTTCGTGCATCACGGTCGTGATGAACTGAATCTTCTGCTGCATGCCTTTGGAGAGTTCGTCCGTCTTGTGCTGTTTCCACTCGGAAAGTTTCAAGCGTTCGAGCCAGCGGTCGAGGCGCGTCTCGGCCTCGCGCGCCGTCAAGCCTTTCAACTCGCCGAAGTAGCGCAACTGCTCGCCGACGCGCATCTTTTTGTAGAGGCCGCGCTCCTCCGGAAGATAGCCGATGCGATCTTGAAGCCGCCCGGACATCGGTTCGCCGAAGAGTTCGATGCGGCCTGAATCGGGCGCGAGGATGTTGACGATCATACGGATGGTCGTGGTTTTGCCCGCGCCATTCGGCCCGATCAAGCCGAAAATCCGCCCGGCGCGAACTTCCAAGCTCAGTTCGTCAACCGCCACGAACTCGTCGAACTTTTTCGAGACGCGAGCCAGCGAGAGGGTCACGGCGTTTTCACTCAAGAGACTTCCTCCAGTTCCGGCAAACGCCCGTGGCAGCGTGCGGACGGGCGTCTTAAACTTCCTTAACGACGGCGGTGTATACGGGCGGCGCGCGGCGAAAGTTCTACGGCGCGCCCGTGTGACCCCAACCTCGCTTTCGCGCCGCGCCCGCTCCGGTGCTATGATGCCCGCGTCAATGTCTCCCTTCATTTCTTCCGCACTAGGCTGTCGGCGATGCTCTCAAAAACCATTCTCATCCGGCGCGTTCCCGTTCTGCTTCTGTTTCTCTGCCTGTCGCACGCCCCGTTCATCCGCGCGCAACAGCCTTCGCCGGGCGCGCCTCCCGAACCGCCGGACGAGATCATCCGCGTCAACACCGATCTCGTCCAGACCGACGTGATCGTCTTGGACAAGGGCGGGAAGTTTGTTGACGGCCTCAAGCCGGAACAGTTTGAGTTGCGCGTGAACGGCGAACCGCGCGTGATCACCTTCTTCGAGCGTGTGACGGCCGGCAGCGTCAACGAAGACGCGCAACTCGCGGCGGCGCGCGGCGGCCTCAAAGCGACTCCCGCCGCCAACGCCCCCGACGCTTCCGCCAAACCGCTCGACCGCGGGCGCAACGTCCTGTTCTTCGTGGACGACCTGCACCTCTCGCCCGGCAGCCTCGCGCGCACGCGCAATCTCCTGCTCCGCTTTATCGACGAGCAGATGGGACAAAACGATCAGGCCGTCATCTCGACCGCCAGCAACCAGCTCGGCTTCCTCCAACAACTCTCCGACGACAAGCGCGTGCTGCGCGCGGCCGCCTCGCGTCTCAAGCTGCGCGAGGCCACGGTGCGCGATTTCCAACGCCCGGCGATGACGGAACTACAAGCTCTGGCAATCGAGCGAAACGATCCGAACGTGCTCAACTATTTCATCGAGGCCGTGCTCAGAGAGAATCTCGGCTTCGGCAACCAGCAGAGCGCACGCGCGTCGGCCGAATCGCAGGTGCGTCAGCGCGCAACGCACCTCGTCCAGTCGAGCGCGGCGGCGGCCACGAACACGCTCAACAGCCTGCGCGGCATGTTGCGCTCGCTCGCCCCGCTCCCCGGCCGCAAGATCGTCTATCTCATCTCGGACGGTTTCCCGGTCGAGATGCAGCGTTCGAACCTGGGCGAAAGTTTGCGGCGCGTGACGGACGCGGCGGTGCGCGCCGGGGTCGTCGTCTACACGCTCGACGCGCGCGGCTTGACGGCGGACGTGGGCGGCGTGCCCGACGCTTCGAGCGACGCCGCGCCAGACCTCGCCGGACAACTCTCCGCCGGCTCGCTCAACGAGGCGGCGGCGCGGCAAGAACCGCTGCGCCTCATCGCCGAAGACACCGGCGGGCGCGCGCTGCTCAATACGAACGCCCTCACCGATGCCCTCGCCAAAGCGTTCAAGGAGACTTCGGTCTATTACCTGCTGGCGTGGCGGCCGGAGAGCGCGGAGCAGCGCGGCCGCAAATTCCAGCGCATCGAAGTGAGCGTGAAGGGTCGCGCGGAGGTGAGCGTCCATGTGCAGCGCGGCTATTACACGACGCCGCCGCCCGAACCCGCGCCCAACAAGGATGAAGCCAAACGCGGAAAGGACGCGAGAGAAAAGGACGCCAAAGAGAAGGACGCGCCCGCCGCAGGCACGGCGCGGAACAAAGAATTGATCGCCGCCCTGCATTCACTCTACCCGAAGGCCGCGCTCCCCACCTCGCTCGCGCTCAACTACTTCAGCCTCCCGCCGCGCGGCATGCTCTTAACCACTTCCGTTCAAGTTGATCTCGGCGCGAGCGCGCCCGCCGCTACCGCCGCCGACGAGAAGGCGCGGACGGAGCAAGTCGAAGTAGTCGGCGCGCTCTACGACGAACGCGGCGAACTCAAGAACTCCTTCCAGCGCAGCCTGAGCGTCACGCCGAACGCCGCCGCCGCCCCGGACGCCTCGACCGTCTCGCCGGGGTCGAATCGCTTCACCGTGAGCACGCATCTGCCGGTCACGCCGGGCATCTATCAAGTGCGCATCGCCGCACGGGAAGCGCGCGGCGGGCGCACCGGCAGCGCGACGCAGTGGGTCGAAATCCCCGACCTCGGCAAGGGCAAACTCGCCATGAGCAGCCTCTTTCTCGGAGAGCAAACGAACGATGTGGCCGCGCCCGCGAAAGACGCGCCCACGGACGCGCTCCCCGCCGTCATCGCCGCGGATCGCCGCCTCGCGCGCACCTCGCGCCTGCGCTTCTTCACCTACGTCTACAACGCGGCGCGCGCCCCCGGCGGTGGTGGCGGCAGCCCCGACATCGCCCTGCAAGTGCAAGTGTTCCGCGACGATCAACCCGTCATCACTTCGCCCCTTCGTAAGCTCAACACTGAGGGCATCACAGACCTCACGAGCCTTCCCTATGCCGCCGAGATTTCCCTCGCGAGCCTCGCCTCCGGCAGTTATGCCATACAGATCACGGCCATCGACCGTGTCTCGAAGACGACGGCCGTGCAACGCGCAAAATTTATGGTTGAGTGAAGATGCCCGCCGATTTTGTTCGCGGGCGGGGTGTAGGTTGTCAACGCGGCGGCGCGCAAGCCCTACTGTGCTGAGCGGTGCGCGGGGGAAAGCCTGTCCGCTCTCAAAGGTGAGATTTGCAAGTCTTACTTTCCACGCTTCCCCCGCCTAAATGCCACGCCTCCGCGCTTGCTCTTAAATCTTTTGGCTTCGTTGAGCGGCAGCCTTCGTAATAATTGCGCCGTCTAGACGTTCGTCATCGCCCTCTCACGATTCAAGCACGATGCGCCGTGCCGAGACGATGTGCTCGAAGGTTCGCAACTCGTCGAGCGTCGTATCGTCGAGCGGCGCATCGGTTTCGATGACGGCCATGGCCTCGCCCCCGCGCTCGCGCCGCCCTAAATGAAAGCGGCTGACGTTGACGCCGTGCGCGCCGAGGATGGTGCCGACGCGACCGATGACGCCGGGCACGTCGCGGTTGCGCGTGACGATCATGTGCCCCGACGGGATCGCTTCGATGCGGAAGCCGTTGATCTCCGTGATACGCCCGTCGCCACCGGAGCCGCCGGCTCCCCTTGAACCGAACAGCCCGCCGGAGACGCTCTGCTCGCCCGTGGCCGTCACCACCCGCGTCGTAATGGCGGATGATAGCTCTGGCCCCACGCCGCGCGTATATGAAGTCGTCACCGTGATGGCGCGTTCTTCCGCGATGAGAAACGCGTTGACGACGTTGACGCGCGCGCTCATGTGGCGCAGCAGTCCGGCGAGAAACGCGCGCGTGACGGGAGCGGCCTCCAATTCGGCCAACTCTCCCGCATACTCGATCTTCACTTCGCGCACGGCCTCGTCGAGCAACTGCGCTTGAAATCTTCCGAGGCGTTCGGCGAGCACGAGATAGGGCGAGAGCGTGTGCAACTCCTGCGCGCCGAGCGCGGGGGCGTTCACCGCGCCGCGCAGCGCGCCCGTCTGAAAGTAGTCGCGCATCTGCTCGGCGACCGTCACGGCCACGCCTTCCTGCGCCTCCTTCGTGGACGCGCCGAGATGCGGCGTGGTGATCACGCCGTCGAATTGCAGCAGCGGATTCGTTTGCGACGGCGGTTCTTCCTCGAACACATCGAGCGCGGCTCCGGCCACGCGTCCCTCTTTCAAAGCGTCGTAGAGCGCGCGTTCGTCTATGAGACCGCCGCGCGCGCAATTGATGATGCGCACGTCCGGCTTCATCGAGGCGAACTCGCGCGCCCCGATGATGCCGCGCGTTTCCGCCGTGAGCGGCGTGTGAACGGTGAGGAAGTCGGCGCGGGCGCACACCACTGCGAGCGGCGCGAGTTCCAACTCCATGTCGCGCGCCTGTTCGGGTGAGACGAACGGGTCGAACGCCAGCACTTTCATCTCGAAACCCTGTGCCCGGCTCGCCACGACGCGGCCGATGCGACCGAGGCCGACCACGCCCAGCGTCTTGCCACGCAACTCGACGCCGACGAATTTCTTCCGCTCCCATTTGCCGCCCCGCAAACTCGCATGCGCCTGCGGCACGCGGCGGGCGAGCGCGAGCAACAGGGCAAGCGTGTGTTCGGCGGTCGTCATCGTGTTGCCGTCGGGCGCGTTCATCACGATGATGCCGCGCGAGGTGGCCGCCGGCACGTCTATGTTGTCAACGCCGACCCCGGCGCGCCCGATGGCGCGCAGGCGCACCGCCTCGTCCATCACGGCGGCGTTCACTTTCGTCTCGCTGCGCACGATCAGGCCATCGTAGTCGCGCACGATCTCGCGCAGTTCGTCGGGCTTGAGTCCGGTGCGTTTTTCCACCGTGAAACCCGCGGCGCGCAAAGGTTCGAGTCCGCTCTCGCTCACGTCGTCGGATACCAGAATTTTAATGTTGTCCATAAGGGAAGAATTTATCGGGAAAGAGATGGGAAGAACCGGCTCATTGACTCATTGATGCAACGGTTCATCGACTTGATGAACCGTCGCATCAATTCTGCTTACATCGGGCCGCCGGAGTCTCTGCCGTCGGCCGTGCCGCCGCTCGTCGCGTCGGGCATGCCGTCGGGCGAGGGCGTGGATGACGAATCGGACGATCCTGAAGTTTCGCTTTGGGAAGCGGTCGAATCGGTGTGAGTTTGTTGGAGGTCGCTTAAAGTCTCATGGCTCGTCGCCTCTTGCTGCCGCGCGGCGGTCTGTGCGCCGGTGTCGGCGTCCGTCTCCGGAGGGTTCGTCTGTTTGGCTTCGTCCATATTTTCTCCTTCATTAAAAGAGCAGATAAATTGAGGTTAAGAGCGACATCAGCGTCGCGGCGTAGACGCCCGCGAGCACGTCGTCGGCCATGATGCCAAGACCGGCTTCGAGCGATTCGAGGCGGCGGATCGGGTACGGCTTCCAGATGTCGAACACGCGAAAGGCCAGAAAGCCCGCGACGATAGCCCACGCCCCGACGCCCGCGGGCAAAAACACGAAAGTGATGATCTGCCCGATCACTTCGTCAACCACGACCGCGCCGGGGTCTTTGCGCGACAACAGCGACTCGCAGCGGGTCGCCGCCCAGATGCCCGCAATCGTCATCACGATCAACATCAAGAGCACGACCGTCGTGTGCAGGGATTCGAGCGGCGGCGTGCTCCATCCGCGCGCCTCCGCGTACAGGAAAGCCTGCGCGCTCGCCGCGCTCGCCGCGAGATACAAACCGACGCCGACGAGCGACCCCCAAGTGCCCGGCGCGAGCGGAATCAGGCCGACGCCGCACGTCGCCACCGCCAGCGCGGCGTAATCCTTGAAGCCCCGCTCGCGGGGCGCACGCCCGATGAAGGCCGTCGTCAAAACCGACGGGTTCAGTTCATCGCTCGATTCCTTAACAACTTTCATAAGCTGTCAGTTGTCGGTTGTCCGTAGTCAGTTGTCCGTGGTTCAAGCCAACTCTTGAACAACTCGCGTGGCGGCCACATGCAACGGACAACCGACTACGGACAACCGACGATTCTTAAACAATGCTTCCGATGAGATCGTATTCGTGCGCGCCGGTGATGCGGACGTTGACGAAATCGCCGGGAACGGTCGTGTAGCCCTCCGGCGCGTCGTTGATTAAGACGACGCCGTCAATGTCGGGCGCTTGGC
>DASQNL010000237.1:0-11903 GCA_035644995.1 Pyrinomonadaceae bacterium
TGTCACCGTGCTCGTCACGGGCGAATCCGGCACGGGCAAAGAACTCGTCGCCCGCGCCATCCACGCCCTCTCCTCGCGCCGCGCCAAGGTCTTCGTCCCCTTCAACTGCACGGCCGTGCCGAAAGAGTTGTCGGACGCCTACCTGTTCGGCTACCGGCGCGGCGCATTCACGGGCGCGGTCTCGGATTCGCCGGGCGTGATTCGTTCGGCGGCGGGGGGCACGCTCTTTCTCGACGAGATCGGCGACCTCCCACTCGACATCCAGCCGAAACTTTTGCGTTTCCTGCAAGAAGGCGAGATACAGCCTTTAGGCGAGCAGCGACCGGCGAAGGTGGACGTGCGCATCATCGCCGCCACCAACAGCGACCTCGAAGACATGGTGAAAGACGGACGCTTCCGCGAGGATTTGTATTACCGTCTCAACGTCATCCGTTTGCGCGTGCCGCCGCTCAGGGAGCGTCGTTCGGAAATCCCCACGCTCGTCAATCACTACATCGGCCACTACGCGCAGAAGTTCGGGCGCAACGACATCCGCATCACGCCGGAGACAATCGATCTCTTGATGGTCTGCGATTGGCCGGGCAACATCCGCCAACTCGTCAATGAAATTCAACGCATCATGGCGCGCGCCGAAGACGGCACGTTGATCACGCCCGATCATCTCTCGCCCGAACTCAAACGCACCTCCGCTCCCGTCTCGACGACGACCACCAATCTCGCCGCGCTCGGCTCGGCGGCGCAGCACGCCTCGGAACATCTCTCGCTGCCCGACGCCGTGGAAGACCTCGAACGCCGCATGATCGCCGACGCTCTGCGCCGCCACAACGGCAACATCTCCCGCGCCGCGCGCGAACTCGGCATCACGCGTCGCGGACTCCAACTCAAACTCGGCCGCTACGCCATGAGCGCGACTTCTTAAGTTAACCGTCTCTCGCCCGGTCGTCGTATTAACATTGACCTGCCGCCCGCTTTGTATTAGAACTACACGCGTTTTCCCCGTCCTCACTTTGAAACACTTAAGGAGACCCCGGCATGAGACAGTCAGAGAAAGCAAACATTGAATCCATTCACGAAGACGCACCGAAAGGTAGCGAAACTCCCTTCTTCGCGCGTTTCCTCGAAGGACAGCACAACGAAGACAACCCGCGCGCGGCCAACGACGAAGCCGTCTTCATGACTCTGAAATACCCTTCCGACCGCGACGAACCGGACAGCCCGGCCATCTAACGCCTCCGCGGCGGCCGACGACCGATGCGGCTCTCGAAACCCGGTAGAGCCGGAGAGGCCGTCGCCTCGCGCGCCCCTCACGCGAACATCTCGCGCGAGGTGAAAACCAACCCGCGCGCTCCCGCGTGTGCGCCGCGAATGTTAAGGACATCCCGCGCGGGATGTCCTTAACGTCTGTGTTGAAACTTCTCCAAGCCTGATACGGCCTGCCCGGACAAATCTTTCTTTCTATGGCGATCAGAGCGGAGCGGGAGACGGTTCTGCTGCTCACGCACAGCGGCGATTACTACACGGTGGATCGCGTCGCCGCCGCCCTCGCGCGGCGCGGCGCGAAAACCTTTCGCTTCGACACGGATCGCTTCCCGCGCGAAGTGCGCCTCGCCGCGCATCTCTCCGGCGCGGGAAATTTCAGCCACACTATCGAGGACGGCGCATCGGCGTGCGAGGCGGCCGGGGTGCGGGCGGTTTGGGCGCGCAAGATGTGGCTGCCGCAGTTGGACGAAAATCTCGACCCGCAGTTTCGACGGATGTGCCAGCGCGAGAGCGTCGCCGCCATGCGTGGATTTCTCGACGGGCTGCACGCCGCGCGCTGGGTCAACGACCGCGGGCGCGATGCCGAGGCCGAGAACAAACTCCTGCAACTGCGCTTCGCACACGATGCGGGACTCCGTATCCCCCGCACGCTCCTGACCAACGACGCGGGACGCGCGCGTGAATTCTTCCGCGAGAACGGCGGCGCGGTCGTGGCGAAACTGCTCACGCCGCTCACCGTCGGCATGAGCGCGGATTCGGCCTTCGTGTATACGAATGAGGTCGGCGCGGGCGATCTGGAAGACGCGGGCGGGCTGCGCCACTGCCCGATGGTGTTTCAGGAGCGCGTCCCCAAGTCGCTCGAACTGCGCATCGCCTACGTTGCCGGAAAATTCTTCGTCGGCGCGTTGGACGCGAGCCGCTCCGCGCGCGGGCAAATTGATTGGCGACGCGCCGCGCCCGGAGAATGTCCGTGGCGGCGCGAGGACATTCCGCCCGAACTCAAAGCTCAACTCACGACCTTGATGCACCGGCTGCAACTCGTCTACGGCGCGATAGACATCATCCGCACGCCCGCAGGCCAACACGTCTTTCTCGAAGTCAATCCATCAGGCGAATGGGGCATGCTCGAACGCGACCTCGAACTCCCCATCTCCGAAGCCATCGCCGACGCCCTCCTCGTCTAAAATTCCCGACTGAAGTTTATGAACGTTCTGATCATCACGCACAGCGGCGACAACGAGAGCGTCGCGCTCGTCGCGGAGTCCATCAGGAAACGCGGCGGAACTTCTTTTCGCCTCGACACCGATAGATTCCCGACCGAGGTTCGCCTCGTCGCCCGGTACGGCGAAACGACTGAGCAACTCTCGCTCGCCGACGGCCAGCAGACGCTCGACCTGCGCGACGTGTCGGCCATCTGGCATCGCCGCCTGAACGTTGCGGGACGATTGCCCGGCGGGATGGATGCTCAACTCCGCCGCGCCGCCCACGGCGAATCGCGCGCCACCCTCCTGGGGATGCTCGCCAGCCTCGACGCGTTTCGCATGGACGCCGAGCCTTTGATTCGTCACGCGGAAAACAAGCAGTTGCAAATTAAGATCGCGCGAGAGTCGGGGCTGGAGACGCCGCGCACCCTCATCACCAACGACCCGTCGGCGGTGCGCGCCTTCGCCCGCACCTGCGAGCGCGGCATGGTCACCAAGATGCTCTCATCCTTCGCCGTCTATGAAGACGACACGGAAAAAGTCGTCTTCACCAACCCGGTCGCGGCGGAAGATTTGAACGATCTCGAAGGGCTGCG
This sequence comes from Pyrinomonadaceae bacterium, assembly GCA_035644995.1. Classification (GTDB taxonomy): domain Bacteria; phylum Acidobacteriota; class Blastocatellia; order Pyrinomonadales; family Pyrinomonadaceae; genus JAIVJZ01. The sequence continues at coordinate 3,059 of DASQNL010000237.1, forward strand.
TCTGTGCCCGATGACTTTTCAGGAGCAAGTGCCGAAGCGGTTGGAACTGCGTGTCAACGTCGTCGGCCGCCGCGTGCTGGCCGCCGCGATTGACTCGCAAGCGTCCGCACGCGCGGCGCACGATTGGCGGCGCGACGGCGTCCGGCTGATTGATGCGTGGCAACCCTACACGCTGCCGTCCGCAGTGGAAGAAAGCCTGCTGCGCCTGATGGACTACTTCAAGTTGAACTACGGCGCGGCCGACTTTATCGTGACGCCCGAAGGCCGGCACGTCTTTCTCGAAGTCAATCCCGCCGGCGAATTCTTCTGGCTCGAACATCATCCGGGGCTGCCCATCTCGGCGGCCATCGCCGATGTGTTGCTCGGTCTCGCTGAGAGAAGATAAGGGTAGAAGGGGAAGGGGGAAGGGGTAAAGGGAAAAGGTTAATAAGGCAAAGGCAGATGTTAAAGCTCTCAACACTTTCGCCTCCACCCCTTACCCTTTCACCTTTCCCCCTTCACCTTTCCCCCTTCCCCTTTTCCCTACGCTTTAGCTTTGGCGAGTGTTCTCCGCGAGGATGTTGCAGAAAAGCGCGCCCTGTTCGATGGCGTCTTCGAGGGCTTTGTGCGTGTGCGGGAGATCGTCGAACCAGTGGCGGGGCATGTTTGATTTGATCGTGTGGCGAAAATCTTTTTTAAGGATCGCCATCGCGTAGGATTTGATGTCGAGGCCGATGAAGGAGAACGGACTCTCGCCCGCGAACTTGTGCAGGTACCACTGCACGAACATGTAATCGAAGACGACCGGGTAGGCGACGAAGACGGGGCGGCCGGGCAAGGCCTTGAGCCACGCGACGTAGTTTTTCATGGCCTCCGCGGGCGGCTGTAAATCTTCACGACAGGCCGCCCACGCCTCCGGCTGCGTCTGCCACCATTCCATCGTTTCGGGATAGCCGCTCGCGCCGGGGAGCGTTTCAAGATTAGCGGTAAAGGTGCCGAGCAGGGTCTTGTCGGCGAGGTAGGCGGCGGAGCCGAAACTAAGCATGGAATGAGGGCCGGGGATGGGGCCGTCCGTCTCCACGTCGGTGCTCACGTAAATTTCCTTCATGTGGTTACCCTTGCTTGCAAACTGAACATTCCCAAATCGGGTTGACGCACGCCGGGGCGTGTAAATTAGCGGTGAGAGACAAACTAAAGAGACGGCCGCGTTTCGTTGCGACCGTCTCTTATTCCGAATCGAGGCGAAGCTCTCGGCCGCACCCCGGCGTTTAAACTTCGGGCGTCGGCTTCTTCGTGCGCGGCGTGGCCGATTTCGACGCGCCCTTGCGCGACGCGGCGGCCTTCGTCGTTTTCGCGGGCGAGGTGCGTGAGGTCTTCTCGGACGCGTCCGACGACGCCTGCGTGTCGCCGCTCTGGCCGAGCAGGCCGGAGACGGCGTTGGTCGCACCCTCGACAAGGTCGGTGACGCCCGCCGCGATGTCGGCTGCGATGCCGCGCCCGGCGTCCGGGAGAAGCAAGGTGACGGATTGCTGCGCGGCGGAGGCGACGGCCGACATGGCCTGCGAGGCCGTCGCGCCGAGGGGGCGCGGGTTCAGCATCGCGTCCCAGCGATATTGAACTTCGGCCTGTGGCTCGGCGAGGCGTTTGAAGACGAGGTTGACGACCGTGTCCGTCACCCAGTTGTGATAAAACTCGCCGACCGAAGCGAGTTCGGCGTCGGGCGCGGGATTCATAAAATCGATGGCGTAGGGTATGCCGTCCTTGATCGCAAACTCGACCGTGTTGATGTCATAGCCGAGCGCGCGGCAGAGCGTGCGCACGTCGTTCGTGATGCGCTCGGCGAGTTCGGGGGTGAGATAGTTCGGGTCTTGGATGTACTGCTCGCCGGACAAGTAAGGCTTGCGCGGGTCGTAGGGCATGATCATCACTTCTTCCTGCCCGATGCAGTAGCAGCGCACGAACTGGTCGAAGGCGATGAACTCCTGGAGGGTCATGCAGAGCGTGCCCGTCGTGTCGTACACTTCCCAGAGTTCCTCCATCGAGTTGACGCGCGAGACGTTCTTCCAGCCGCCGCCGTCGAAGGGCTTGATGATGGCGGGCATGCCGACGTAATCCACGATGCCTTGCCAATCGAGCGGAAATTCGAGGTTGCGCAAACTCTCGCTCGTGATGCCTTCGATGTAATCTTTCTGCGGCAGGAGCGTGGTTTTCGGGATGGCGACGCCGAGTTTGACGGCCAGCGAATAGTTGAAAAATTTATCGTCCGCCGACCACCAGAAAGGGTTGTTGATGATCTGTGTGCCTTCGAGCGCGGCGCGTTTGAGGAAGGCGCGATAGAAGGGCACTTCGTGCGAGATACGGTCGATGATGATGTCGTAGCGGCGTCCCTGGTCGAGGTTGACGCCGCCGACTTCGACGTAGTCGGCGACCACTTCGCCCCCGCCGCGCTCGTTAATCCGGTCAATCAATGCCTGCGGAAAAGTCTTCTCGCGGCCGACTAAAATACCAACAGTCTTCACTTTAATTACTATCCTTTCAAAAAAATCCGGGAGTGGCGGGCGGCGGGCAAAAGAGGCTCTGATTGCCCTGTTACCTGTCGCCCCACACGCGCTGATGAAAACCGTGCACTCTACAGCCGCCTCGCCCTGTTGTCAATGCGCGGCGGCGGGCATCCGTCCGGCACGTTTCCGGCATCAATATGTGTGTTTGACGCGGATGAGGCCGGAGACGCCTTACGGCAGGCGGCTTCTATGTTACAATTCGCGGCTTGATTTTTCCGTTCTTCACTCCCGAAGGTTTTAGCCAAAGTTTTTAAGGAGATGTTACCGGTGTTGCGACGCTTTCATCTATTTGCGCTGGCGGTCATGCTGTGCGGTGCGGCCGCGCTCTCGCGCTCCACATTGGCGCAAACTCCTCCAACCACTCAGCCCGCCGTCCCGACCCCGACGCCGCAAGTGAAGATTGAAAAAAAGATTCAACCCGTGACTGGCAAGGAGAGCGTGACGCCGACCGCCGAGCAGGTGGCCGAAACCGTCATCCTCATCTACGGCGGCGGGCGCGGGCGCGACATGCTGAAACAGATCAGGCGCAACGGCGTCGAGCGCGGGAAGGTCACGCGCACGGCGGGCGACGGGCGCATCGAAGAGTTGAGTTACGAGCAGCGGTTCGTGCGCGGCGAGACGGCGGGCAAAGACAAAATTCGCGTGGATCAGAAGATGCCCACGATGGAATACGCGCTCATCTTTAACGAGGGACGCATCTGGGGCATCATCAACGGCACCGCCTTCACGCCGAAGCAGGATGTGACTGCGGAGTTTATCTCGCAGTCGCAGCACGGCATCGACGCCCTGTTGCGTTACAGTGAGAACGGTTCCACTCTCACCCTGATCGGCAAAGAGAAGTTGAAGGGTCTCGACCTCTGGGTGCTCGACCTGACGGATAAGGATAAGAGCCGCACGCGCTACTACATCAGCGCGAATCCCGACATCCGCAAGACCGCGCGCGTCCTCTGGCTCGAATACGAGGAGACGCCGCCCGACGCCGCCGCGCCGAGCAAGTATCGCCGCACGTTCCACGACTATCGCTATTCACAAAACACGCTCGTGCCTTACCGCTCCGTCCTCTACAAGGACGATAAACAGGTGCAGGAGGCGCGCGTGCAAACCGTCACTTACGGCATCAAGATGGACGAGAGTTTCTTCCAGAACCCGGAAGCGGCCGCCAACTAACAGTCCTCCGTCCGCGCCGCATTCGGAATCCAGAAGTTCATCGCCGGAGGCCGCAACCGTATGTTGCGGCCTCTCGCTTTTGCGCCCCGCGCGCCGGACGCGAAGTTGGAAAAGCCGGTGTGACGAATGAACCTGAGATGAACCGAAAATGTAGCGGAAGTTAGCGGCCGCGCGCGGCGGAGAGCCGGGGCAAGTCATAGACGTTTATTCGAGAACGTGTTAGTATCCCGCCGCTTCAACGGACGACACCAAGCCTTTTTCGCGTTCTGCTTTTTCATCCTGATTGCGGGTCGGGCTTTCCGTCTCCACAGGCCTCGGCGGTCTCCAATTTCGATCTCTGATAACAATCTTCGATCATCCGTCGGCTCGTTTTATGATCACGCACGAGTAAACGTTCTTTCCGCTTACAACTGCCACAACTTTGTGCGTTCCGCGCCCCCGTCCACAATGAACCGCAGCACACGGTCAAGGCGCGCGCGGAACGGGCGGCACGTTCGGCCGGCGTCGTTTGCGCGAAGGACGACGAGGCCGTCGTCGGCACGAAGACCTCTGCATTTTTAAGGAGTGAAGCGATGAGTAATACTCTGGTTGAAATCATGAAGACCGGCCAGTCCATCTGGTACGACAACATCCGGCGGGCGATGCTCGCGAGCGGCGACCTCCGGAAGAAGATCGAGGAGGACGACCTGCGCGGCGTCACCTCCAACCCGACCATTTTCGAGAAGGCCATCACCGGCTCAAGCGACTACGACGAGCAACTGCGCTCGCTCGTCGAGGCCGGCAAGAGCGTGCCGGAGATTTACGAAGACCTCGTCGCCGACGACATCGGACGCGCGGCCGACATCTTGAAGCCCGTCTACGACAAGACCGGCGGCCTCGACGGCTACATCAGTCTCGAAGTCAATCCCGGTTACGCCTACAAGACGCAGGAGACGATTGAAGAGGCCGAACGCCTGTTCAAACGGCTCGGCCGCAAGAACGTGATGATCAAGATTCCGGCGGCGCAGGAAGGCTTGCCCGCCATCGAAGAATCGATCTATCGCGGCGTCAACGTGAACGTCACGATGATCTTCTCGATTGAAAACTACGTGCAGGTGGCCGAAGCCTTCATCCGCGGACTCGAACGCCGCGACGCCGAAGGCCGTCCGGTGGACGGCATCGCCTCGGTGGCGAGCTTCTTCGTCTCGCGCGTGGACACGGCGATTGACGCCGACCTCGAAGCCAAGGCGCGCCACGCCGCGACGCCCGAAGAAAAGGCGCGGCTCGAAGGCTTGATGGGTCGCGCCGCCATCGCCAATGCCAAGCTCGCCTACGTCAAGTACAAAGAGATATTCCACGGCGAGCGGTTCGCCGCGCTCAAGGCCAAAGGCGCGCAGGTGCAGCGTCAATTATGGGCTTCGACGGGCACGAAGAATCCGAAGTATTCGGAAGTTCTGTACGTGGACAATCTGATCGGGGCGGAGACGGTCAACACCGTTCCGCCCGCGACCTACACGGCCATCCGCGAGAAAGGCCGGGTCGCGCTCACGCTCGAAGAGGGCTTGGACGAATGCCGCGCGCTGGTGCGCGAACTGGACGAGATCGGGATCGATCTGAAAGCCGTCACGGAGAAGTTGCAGAAGGACGGGCTGAGTTCCTTCGTCGCCTCTTTCGACACGCTGGCCGCCTCCATCGAGTCGAAGCGCGACGCGATTCTTTCGGGGATCAACGAGCGGCTGACGGCAACGTTGGGAAAGTATAGCGAGGCGGTCGCGGGTGCGATCAAGGAAGCGGACAAGGGCGACGTGATGCGCCGCATCTGGCGCAAGGACGCCGCGCTCTGGAAATCGGACGAGGCGCACCGGCAGATCATCCAAAACGCGCTCGGCTGGCTGACCGTGCCCGACACGATGATCGGCGTCGAAGACGACCTCGTGCAGTTTGCGGAGCGCATCAGGAACGCGGGCGAGTTCAAGCATGCGATGGTGTGCGGCATGGGCGGCTCGTCGCTGTGCCCGGAAGTGCTGCGGCAAACCTTCGGCCGGCAGGAAGGCTACCCCGAACTGCTCGTGCTCGACTCGACCGACCCCGACGCCCTCTCCGGCATCGCCGCCCACATCGACCTCACGCAATGCCTCTTCATCATCTCCTCGAAGTCCGGCACGACGACCGAGCCGCTCGCCTTCTACAAGTATTGGTACGATCAGGCGGCGCGGCGCACAGGGAACCCCGGCGACTGTTTCATCGCGGTGACAGACCCCGGCACGCTCATGGAGCGGATGGCGACGGAAGACAAGTTCAAACGCATCTTCCTCAACCCGGCCGACATCGGCGGGCGTTATTCCGCCCTCTCTTATTTCGGCCTGGTTCCCGCCGCCCTGATGGGCTTGGACGTGAAGAAACTGCTCGACCGCGCCGAGCGCGTCGTGCATGCGTGCGCGCCGGTCGTGCCCGCGTCGGAGAATCCGGCCGCGCGGCTCGGCGCGATCCTGAGCGAATGCGCCAAGGCCGGGCGCGATAAGTTGACCCTCAGCGTCGATCCGCAGATCGGTTCGTTAGGATTGTGGATCGAGCAACTGATCGCCGAGAGCACGGGCAAGGACGGGAAGGGCATCGTGCCCGTCGCGGGCGAAACGCTCGGCTCGCCTTCTTCCTACGGCGATGACCGGCTGTTCCTCCACATCAGCGTCGGGCGGATCGAGAGCGAGACGGAGGCGAAGTTGAAGGCTCTGGAAGCGGCCGGCCACCCGGTTGTCTACCGCACGTTGACAGACCTCTACGACCTCGGCGAGGAGTTTTTCCTGTGGGAACTGGCGACGGCCTTCGCGGGCTGGCGGCTCGGCATCAATCCCTTCGACCAGCCGAACGTGCAGGAGTCGAAAGACGCGACGAAGGAGTTGCTCGACGCTTACGCGCGCGACGGCAAGCTGCCCGAACAGGACGTGCTCGCCGCCGACGGCGTACTCACGCTCTACGCCGACGACGACACGCGCGCCGCGCTCCCCAACGAATCGGTCGGCGCGGCCATCACCGCGCACCTCGCGCGCGCGGGCGTGGGCGACTACATCGCCCTGCTCGACTATTTTGAGGAGACGCCCGCTTACGAGCGCATCGTTCAAGCGATTCGCACGCACCTGCGCGACGCGACGCGCTGCGCCACCACGACCGGCTACGGCCCGCGCTTCCTTCATTCGACCGGCCAACTGCACAAGGGCGGCTCGGACGCCGGGGTCTTCCTGCAACTCACCGCGCCGGACATCAAAGATTTACCGATTCCGGGTCAGTCCTACACTTTCAGCACGTTGAAACAAGCACAGGCGCTCGGCGATTTTCGCGCGCTCTCATCGCGCGGACGACGTGCCGTCCGGATCGATCTCGGCGCGGACATTCAAGCCGGACTCGACCGTCTCCAAGAGTTGATCGGCCAAGCCCTGCCGCGTTCCGGCGCGACGGGAGCATAGACACAAAGGCTGTCAGTTGTCCGTGGTCAGTTGTCAGTTGCAAGCGGCGATCACGCTAGTTGCCAAAGATTTGATTGAACAACTGGCAACTCACTACGGACAACTGACCACGGACAGCTTTTAATTCAACGAGGAAATTCAATGTCAACACCCGAACAGGGCAGTAAGACGGCGAAGATCGGCATGATCGGGCTGGGCGTGATGGGCGAGAATTTGGCGCGCAACATCGAGCGCAACGGTTATTCCATCGCCGTCTGGAATCGTGAGCCGCAGAAAGTGGATGAGTTCGTCGAGCGGCTGGCAGGCCATCAAGTGATCGGCGCGCACACCCCCGAAGAATTTGTGAAGTCGCTCGAACGCCCCCGCAAGGCCATCTTGCTCGTCAAGGCGGGCGACCCCGTGGATTGGACGGTCAACCAGATCAAACCCTTCCTCGACGCGGGCGACATCATCATTGACGGCGGCAACTCCTATTTCAAGGACACCGAACGGCGCGAGAAAGAGTTGAAGGCCGAAGGCTTCAACTTCATCGGGTCGGGCGTCTCCGGCGGCGAGAAGGGCGCGCTCTGGGGGCCGTCGCTGATGCCGGGCGGCGACCGCGCGGCTTACGAACAGATTCGCCCCGTGTGGGAAGCCATCGCCGCGAAAGTTGACGACGGCCCGTGCGTCGCCTACATCGGGCCGGGCGGCGCAGGCCACTTCGTCAAGATGGTGCATAACGGCATCGAGTACGGCGACATGCAACTCATCGCCGAAGCCTACGACTTGATGCGCAGCGTGCTCGGCATGTCGGCCACGGAAATGGCCGATGTGTTCGACGAATGGAACCGGGGCGACCTCGAATCGTTTCTCATCGAAATCACCGCGCAGATTTTGCGTGTCATAGACCCGGAAACAGGGAAGCCGCTCGTCGATCTCGTGCTCGACAAGGCCGGGCAGAAGGGCACCGGCAAGTGGACTTCCGACATCGCGCTCGACCTCGGCATCGTCACCCCGACGATTGATGCCGCCGTGGATACGCGCAATTTGTCGGCGCGCAAAGAGGAACGCGTCGAGGCGTCGAAACAGATCAAGGGGCCGGAGCGCGGCGGGTTCTCCGGCGACCGCGGCGAGATGATTCAGGCCATTCACGACGCGCTCTACGCCTCGAAGATTTGCTCCTACGCGCAAGGGATGAATCTCATCCGCGCCGGTTCGGACGCCTACGACTGGAACATCGACCTCGGCGAGTGCGCGCGCATCTGGAAAGGCGGCTGCATCATCCGCGCGCAGTTTCTCGATAAGATCAAGGGGGCTTACCGACGCCGCGCGGACTTGCCGAATCTTCTGCTCGACCCCGCCTTCAACGCGTTCGTGGAACAGTCGCAGCCCAATTGGCGTCGCGTGGTGGCAACTGCTATCCAGAGCGGCGTCGCCGTGCCCGGCATGTCCGCCAGCATCGGCTACTTCGACACCTATCGCACCGCCAATCTGCCGCTCAACTTGACGCAGGCGCAACGCGACTTCTTCGGCTCGCACACCTACGAGCGCACGGACAAACCCGGCCAGCCCGCCGTTCACACCGAGTGGGAAGAGATGCTTAAGAAAGGATGACGGGAAGGGATGAGGGATGAGGGATGAGGGATGAATAAGAATTGATCCATTTCTTCATTGAATCAATGAATCAATGAACCAATGAATTAATTCTTAAATTCCTAT
>DASQNL010000238.1:0-1600 GCA_035644995.1 Pyrinomonadaceae bacterium
GGTCAGCGCGAGCACGGATTCGTCTACGACGACGACCGCCGTGTCCGTGCCCGCGACGGCGCGGCCTGCGGCGTCTTTCACTTCAACGTCAACGAGCGTCTCCGCGCCGGGTTCGAGCACCGCGTCGCGCGGCGTGGCCTTTACATTCAGGCGACGCGACGCGGGAGGGATGTCCAGATTGATCTCGCCCGTCGCGTAGGCCGGGCGCTTCGGCACGTTCGCCAACTCGACGCCCGCGTCGTCCACGCGCGTCGCCGCGCCGACGAGATCGACCTGCACGTTGACGTTCGGCGTCATCGCATCTTCCAGAGGGATGCGCAGCGTGTGCGAACTCTCGTTCATCGTGAAGCGCTCGGTGCGAAGCAGGCCGGAACGCCTGAGCGTCAGGACGCCCTCCGCCGGTGAGAACGGCGACTGCACGAGAATCTCCGCCGTCTCCCCGCCCGCGTAACTCTTCCGGTCGGGGATGAGTTCGACGCGCTCCTGCGCGACCTCGCGTTGCGGCGGCGTCTTTCCGCCCGCGACCCACAAAGACAACTCGCTTTCGTTCACACGCTCGCGCTCGTCGCGCACGCGCGCCGTCAGGCGATACATGCCGCCTTCCTTCGCCTGAAAACGCACGCGCAACGGCTCCGCGCCGCTCTTGACGTTTTGCTCCTGCGCGTCCTGTTCGCGCTGCTGCCAGGAGCCTTGCACGTAAACGTATTCGAGCCGGACGAGTCGCAGATTCACGTCGCGGTTCGGGAGCGCGCGCCCGTCCAGGTCTGTGACGATTGTTGTGATGTCGAAGGCTTCGCCCTTCTGTACGAACGTTCGCGCCGGGCGCAGGCCGACGTACACGTCCGCCGGGTGCACGAGCATCGTCGTCGTCGCGGCGAACGTCTGCCGGTTGACATCCTGCACGCGCGCTTCGGCGGTGACGCTCGACGGTCGCGCCGGTTGCACGCCTTCAAAATCGATCCGCAGCGTGTGCTTGCCGTCGGCGTCCGTGCGCCCTTTGAAGGATTGCGAGTTCCAGCCGCCGTAATCCGCGTGGCTTCGCCACCACGGATAAAACGTTCCGAAGGTGTAGTCGTCGCGCCCGGGCGGCGTGTAGTTTGTCGGACGCGACGAAACAGTCCAGTTGACTTCCGTGTCGGGCAGGCCGCCGCCCGCGAAATAGGCGGCGGTGGTCGTCGCCGTCGCGTGTGAACCGACGAAGTGCGGGGCTTCCGAAGCGCGCGCCGTGATCTCGAATTCGGGGCGGCGGAATTCCTGCACCTGAAATTGGTGCACGTGGCCGGTTCCCTGTTCCGCGAGTTCTAAGGAGAGGCTCGTGCCGCCGAGATCCATCGTCGCGGGGAGTTGCAATTTGAGGTTGAACCCGGCGAGGGCATTCAGTTTCACGCTGCCCTTCGTGATCTCGTTGCCCTGCGCGTCTCTCAGGACGTAGTTGGCGAGTTCGCCCGGGGACGGAGTGAACATCTCCGTGTCGCCGGTCGCCGTCAGGTTAACTTTGCGAATCCATCCTTTGACGTTCACCTCTTCGCCGGGGCGGTACAACTTGCGGTCGTCGAAGACGTACCAGCGCAGCGTCTCGCTCGAATCGTGGCGACGCCAA
>DASQNL010000239.1:0-2350 GCA_035644995.1 Pyrinomonadaceae bacterium
GAGGTTGATACGAGCTACGGGATGGTGCGCACGGAAGTCTTATGCGCCGCGTGCGACTCGCATCTCGGCCACGTCTTCGAAGACGGGCCGCGGCCGACCGGCTTGCGCTATTGCATCAACTCGGTCGTGCTCAAGTTGGACAAGGAAGAGTGAAGGCCGCGCGGCGCAAAACTCTTCCTTTCCCTGCATCACGAAAATCGGCGAACGGCGCGGCTCACTGCCCGCCCCGGTAAATCGCGGGCAGACCTCGCGGCACGCCCCTCACTCTCAAACAGCCCGGCTTCACGACCGGCTTCGCGTTCTAGTTCCGGCCATGACAAGTATCTCAACTATCGGTATTCTCGGCGGGATGGGGCCGGAAGCTACGAATCAACTGTGTGCGTTGATCACGGCGCACACGGCGGTCGGCAAAGATCAGGATCACATCCCGGTCATCACCTTCAATAATTCTCTCATCCCCGACCGGGTGCGTGCGGCCTACGGCGGCGGCGAAAGTCCCGCGCCGGAAATGATTCGGACGGCGCGCGTCTTGGAGCAAGCGGGCGCGGACTTCCTCCTCATGCCGTGTAATCTCGCGCACCTGTTTTGGGGAGACGTGCAGGCCGCCGTCGGCATCCCGATTCTGCACCTGATCGAGGAGACGGTCGGGTACATCGCCGCGCATTATCCGCAATGCCGGCGGGTTGGAATTCTGGCTTCGACGCCCACGCTCGACAGCGGCCTCTATCACCGCTCGTTGCAAAAACACGGCATGCAACTGCTCGCGCCGGAGGCCGACGAGCAGGCGGAGCACGTGATGAAAGCCATCTATGGCGAACGGGGCATCAAGTGCGGTTACAAGGATGAGCCGCGCGCTTTATTGACGGGGGCGGCCGAGCGTCTCACGGCGGCGGGCGCGGAGTTGATCATCGCCGGTTGCACGGAAGTTTCGCTCGTGCTGTCTTCCGCCGACTCGCCCTTCACCGTGATCGACCCTCTGGAGATCATCGCCCGCGTCGCCGTGGCGCGCGCCGCCGACGGCGCAGGGGCGCAGTCCGCATCTTCGGCCGCGCCTTCGAGCACGGAAGCGTGAGATAAATCTGTTTGCCCGAGGTGAAGATCGTGAGCAACATTTTATTGACGTTGGCGGAAGAGAGGGAATCGACGCGAGACGATCATTTCGCCGTGAAGTTAAAAGTTGACGACGGCGACTGCTACGATTTTTCCCGCGCGCTCCAGGCGTTGGGGCACGAAATGTTTTTCGCCAACTGGGACGATCTCGACGGGCGCGAGTTCTCGCGCCTGTTCCACGATAATGCGCGCAAGTTCATCACGCCGCCGCCGCTCGCGAGCATGGATTTGATCTTCGTCTACAAGATGGAAGGTTTCTACTTCGACCTCCCCCGATTCTTTCGGATGGTGCGGACGTTTGCGGAAGCCGCCCCGCTCGTCGTCAACGACCCGGCTACGATCAGGCACAACATCGACAAACGATACCTCCTTGAGTTGGAACGGCGAGGGATTCTCATTCCACCCACGCAGTTGTTGAATGATTCGGTGCGGGAGCGTCTGGCGCAGGGCGAGGCTTTCGTCCTCAAACCGATTAGCGGGGAGCGCGGCCGGGACGTGATGCTCGTCAAAACACCCGGCGAACTCGCCGCCGTCGAGGGGCGCGAGGAGGAGTATCTGGCGCAGGATTATATTCCGGGCGTGGCGGCGGGTGAGCGAAGTTTGGTCTTCCTCGGTGATGAATATCAGCACGCGTTCATGCGGCGACCCTCGAACCCGCGAGAGTTTCGCTGTAATGAATCGCAGGGCGGGACGGTTGCGCTCTACGAACCGACGGCGGCGGAAATGGAGTTTGCCTTGAAGACGCTCAAGGCCTACGAATCCTTGGGTTGTCCCATCCACTACAGCCGCATAGACCTGATCCAGAGCGAACGCGGGACGATGCTGATGGAGGCGGAACTCATCAACCCTTCAATCTTCGCGTGCTATTTCGGTCGCGGGGAAGTGTTCGGGAAACAGATCGCCGCGTATTTTCATCGCCTGCTCAAACATCACTGAGGCTCAAGCCAAACATTGGACGCCGCGCGAAAAATGGCCTGAAGGGGTAGTTGCCCCTTCAGGCCATTCGTTACAGGGGCGAGGCGGTCGCCGCTGTTGGCTGCGGTCTCGCCGCGGCAAGCGGGGGTTAACGAAGCGTCTGAGGCCGTGAGCCGACGACGAACAGCTTCCAGTCTTTGATGGGAGCTTCGTTCAGGTACAGACGCCACTTCGGGTCAATGTAATTCGTGTTCAGGTTGGTGGCGTAATACTTGAGAGAGTTCGTGAACTGGCCGTTGGGAGCGTTGGCGTAGCGTTGTTCGAG
>DASQNL010000240.1:0-2620 GCA_035644995.1 Pyrinomonadaceae bacterium
CTGGTCGCTGTATCCGGCGAGCGAGATGATCTCCATGCGATCACGCAAAGGCGGCGGGATGGGGGCGAGCTGGTTGGCCGTCGCGATGAAGAAGACCTTCGAGAGATCGAAGGGCAGATCGAGATAGTGATCGCGGAAGGCGTTGTTCTGCTGCGGGTCGAGAATCTCCAGGAGCGCGCTCGCCGGGTCGCCGCGAAAGTCCGCGCCGAGTTTGTCGATCTCGTCGAGCATGAGCACGGGGTTGTTGACCTTCGCGCGCCGCAAACTCTGGATGATGCGGCCGGGCATCGCGCCGATGTAGGTGCGACGGTGGCCGCGCAATTCCGCTTCGTCGCGCATGCCGCCCAGAGAGAGGCGTTCGAACTCGCGCCCAAGCGCACGCGCAATCGAACGGCCGAGGCTGGTTTTGCCGACGCCCGGAGGGCCGACGAAACAGAGGATGGGACTCTTCGAGTCGGGGCGCAGTTTGACGACGGCGAGGAATTCGAGGATGCGTTCCTTGATGTCTTCCAGCCCGTAGTGATCCGCGTCGAGCACGCGGCGCGCTTCCGCCAGGTCGAGCCGGTCTTCGGAAGTCGTGCGCCACGGCAGTTCGAGCACGTATTCCAGATAAGAGCGGATGACGTGATAATCGGGCGCGGCGGCCGGCAGACGCTCCATCCGCTTGAGTTCGCGTTCGGCCTCGGTGCGCACCTCGGCGGGCAAGTCGGCCTCGGCCAGACGCTCGCGCATCATGGCGGCCTCCGCGCCTTCGCCGTCCTCGTCGCCGAGTTCTTTCTGGATGGCCTTCATCTGCTGGCGCAGCACGTAATCGCGTTGCGCCTTGTCCATCTCGGTCTGCGCCTCGGTGGCGATCTTCGAGGACAACTGCATGATCTCGACTTCGCGTGCGAGGCGCGCGTGCGCCAGGCGCAGCAACTCGTCGGTCGTCGCGGCTTCGAGCATCGCCTGCTCGTATTCGACGCCGAGGTTGAGGACGGAGGCGAGGAAATAGGCGATCTGCGTCGGCTCTTGCGCGCCCATCACGGCGGCGCGCACCTCCGGCGGCACTTGCGGCAGAATCGCCAGCGCGCGTTCGATCAAGACGCGCACGTTGCGCTGCAACGCTTCCACCTCCTGCTGGTCTTGCGTGGTGAGCGGCGGCAACACCGAGACGCGCGCGCGCAGGTGCGGCTCGGTCTGCGTCCAGGCCTCGATGCGCACGCGCTCCGTGCCCTGCACGATGATCTGCAAGGCGTCTTCGCCGCGAAACATGCGCTTGACCATCACGAGCGTGCCGATGCCGTAAATCTCTTCGGGCGTCGCTTCCGCCTCCGTGCCCTTGCCCGGCCGCACGCTGACGCAGGCCAGCAACTTCTCCGGCCCCCCCAGCGCGGCCTCGACCGCCGCGATAGAGCGCGGCCGTCCCGCCGCCAGCGGCACGACCGTGCCGGGAAACAAGGTCGTGTTCTGCAAGGGCAGCACCGCGATCTCGAAAGCCTCGCCGGGCGTTTGCAGCGTAGCTTCCGCGCCCGCCGCCGTAGTTATATTTTCAGCCATAATGATTAGTCAGTTGTCAGTCGTCCGTGGTCAGTTGTTCAAGTCTGTCTTTAGTAACTCGCGTGATGATCACATGCAACTGACCACTGACCACTGACCACGGACAACTGACGCTCTCCTATTCACATTCCTCCGGGCTGCGCAGGCGCAGCAACAGCAGCCCGTCCTGATAGTCGCTCTCGATGCGCGCTCCTTCAATCGGGCAGGGGAAGCGCAGCGTCTTCTCGAAGCGGCTGTAGGAAATTTCCACCTGATGATACGAGATCGTCTCGCTGCAAGAGGTGTCGCGGCGCGTGCCCTCGATGACGAGCACCGGCCCGGCAATCGTGATCTCCAACTCGTCCGGGCTGACGCCCGCCAGATCAACTTTGACGAGCCACCCGTCGCGCGTGCGATACACGTCGGCCGGGGGCGACCAGTGCCGCTCGCACATTCGTCCCGGCTTCGTCACCGGCATGAAACGCAAATAACGCTCGATTGATTTTGCCATTGGTCGGTTGTCCGTTGTCAGTTGTCCGTTGTTTTTTGTCCGTGGCCGGTTGCGTGCCGCATCTTCAGTTTGAAGCTGAAGAGACTTGAACAACCGGCCACGGACAACTGACAACCGACTATCATCCGAAGATTCTGTTCCAGAAGGACGAGCCGCTGGAAATCTCTTCGAGGGCTTCGGCCAGTTCGCGGTCATCGTTGGTCTCTAAGGCCACGTCGGCCATCGAGATGATGCCGCGCAGCGTCTTGTCCTGATCCACGATGGGAATGCGGCGCACCTGTTTGTCGCCCATCTTGCGGATGGCTTCGATCACGCGGTCGTTCGGGTGCGCGGTGTGCACCTCTTCGGTCATGATCTCTTCGGCGCGCGTGGTGGCGGCAGCGCGCCCCTCGGCGATGGCGCGCACCACGATGTCGCGATCCGTGATCAAACCGACGAGCCGCCCGTTGCCGTGGATCGTGGCGTTCACGCGGCGCGCTTCGGGACTCGTCGCGGCCGCCGCGTCGGCATCCGACGCGCCCGCGCCCGTGTCGCCCACGGGTCGCGCGTTGACGGATGTCTCCGTGCGATCCACCACCGGGATAACGCCCG
>DASQNL010000241.1:0-2550 GCA_035644995.1 Pyrinomonadaceae bacterium
TTAACTTCCGCCGTTTGCGGCGTCGGTTTCACCCACGGCTTCGCACGCGCCTTGATCGGCGTGAGAGATTCCAGCGATTGATAAATCTGGAGATACATCTGCGTCTCGCGCGGGATGAGCGTGCGCCACGCCGCGCCGCCGCGACGAATGTAACCGGCGAGTTTCGCCGGGTTGGAATTGTAACCGGCGGCGATGAGGTCGGCGGGGGTGGCGATGCCGGAAGCGAGCGCGCCGGCGATGGTCTCGTTGAGCAGGAGGTCGCTCCAGGTGTCGCGGATGTAGAGCAGCATCGCTTCGAGGGCGTTGCCGTGGTTGCGCATGCCGAGCACGAAATCGGGGTTGAGGCCGACGGCCGGATAACGCTGCCGGAGCATCTGGTAAGTCCAGGGGATCATCTGCACCATGCCGCCCGCCCCGGCCGTGCTCACCGAGTAGCGATAGGTGTCGAGTTCGTTCAGCGCGTAGAGGGCGTAGACCTCGTTGAAGACCGCAAGCCGCGATTCCTTGCGAAAGCGGTCGTGATCGACGTGTTCGACGAGACAGAGCCGCTCGGCCATGTCGAGCACCTCCGGCGTCATGTGATGCCCTTTGTCCTTGAGCCGCCGGGCGGCCAGATCAACCATCGTGCGCACGTAGTGTTGGCCGTTCTTGACGAGTTCGGGCGTGAGCAACGCGGGGTGCGCCGAGGTGTAATAAGCCGTCTCGCGATACCTGCCGAACTTCTCAATCGGATATTCGACGAGCAGCGGCGCGAGTTGTCGCCCCGTCAGATCGGAGACGATGACGGCCGTGTTGACGTAGTTGGAACGCACGATGCGCACGCGCAGGAAGCCGCCGAGCGAAGAGGCGACGGTCATCTCGTTATCTTTTTTGAGAAACACTTCCTTCGCCAGCGTCAGCAAATGTATCTGCGAGGAATCGTGGTCGAGCGCGGCGATGGTGATGAAATTCAGGTTGGGCGTCTGCCCGAGGGCGGTCGGCGTGATACGCGTCTTGAAGACGCGTTGCGATTCAAGGATGCGCGCGCGTACCTTCTCCGGGCTGATCGCCGGCGCGGGCTTCAACGCGACGGCCGGTGCCACGACGGGAGCGACCAACGACGGCACGAACGCGGGCTGACCGGCCGGGGTCGTCGCGCCGGACGTGCCCGGCATACCTCCCGCGGGCGGCGGCGGCTGCTGCTGGTGCGGCGGCGTGGTGGGCGTGTTGACGGGCGCGGGGACGCCCGGCGCGGGTTGCTGCGCGGCGGATTGACGCTCAGTCTGCTCCTGCGGCGCGGGCGTGCTCGCGACGCTGCGCGGGCGGGTGAACTGAGCCGGAGCGGGAGATTCAGTCTGCGCGTTCGCGGGGACGAGCGCGGCAAACACCAAGAGCAACGGGGCGGCAACTGTTTTCATGTTTCTGTCAGACCCTTCGAGCGGTGGCGGTTGCGTCATCCAGCGGGAGCTAGACCTCTCTAAGATTCGCTTGCGAGGCTCATGGTTGTCAATCGGGTGTTAAGTTTCAAGTTTCAAGTTTCAGGTTTCAGGTCTGAAGTTTGTGAACTTGAAACTTGAAACCTGAAACTTGAAACCGTTCGCTCAGGACATCGAGGCGGTGGCGATGGCGGCGCGACCGAGCGACGCGCCGGGGCTGCGCATGAGGCGAAAGCGCGCGGCAATAAGTTGCCCCGTGCTCATGCCGAGGCTCGTATCGAGTTCCCACAACTCTTCCGCCAGGGCGTCGGCCGAAACGCGCTCGAAGGCGGGTTGCAGTTCGGCGGCGAACGCGTCCAGACCTTCGACGAGAATCAGTTCGAGTTCGCGTCCGCCCTGCGTGCGCCGCCGCGCGTGTTCGCGCAGACGCGCGCGCGCGTCCTCCTGAATCTTACCCGTCGCGACGAGCACGAGGTGCGCGCTCTCGACACGGGCGTGCTCATCGAGCGCGCGACGCGCCTGCGCGGTCGTCCAGTCGCCGTCGTGCAGGAGGAAAAGGAACGCTTCGCCGCAGACGTTCGCCATCAAGCGCACCTCGCCGTCGCCCACGGTGGGACGCGCGACGATCTGTTTGTCCGGCACGCCGAGTTTGGAAATGAGCGCGCGCAGGTGTGTGGCGAGCCACGCGCCGTCTTGCAGGAGCGTCGCGGCCAGCGAGGTCGGCACGATTACTTCCTCGGCGCGCTCGTCGGCGATGGCCGCGGCGCATTCGTTGCAGACGGCGTTGCTGCCGCTCAAAACGGAGAAGGCATCGGGCGACGGCAGGCGAAACAAAGCGCGTCCGTCTTTGCGGCAACTGACCAGAATCTCGCGTTTCAACAAACCCACTTCCGCGAGCCGGTTGAGCAACACATCCGGCGCGCTCTCGCCGCTCACGACCAGCGTGGCCGCGCGCCCCTCTTTGTGCGCCTCGCTCAGGCGGCGTAAGTATCCGCGCGCCTGCGAATCTTCGAGCATGCCCGAAGTGCGGAGCCACCCCGCGACCATCTCGCCGCGCGTGCCCGTGGGCGTCGCGGATGCTTCCGCCGCGAAGCGTTGAAAACTGTCGGCCAAGCGCGCCGGGCGCATCTCCCAC
>DASQNL010000242.1:0-9666 GCA_035644995.1 Pyrinomonadaceae bacterium
GTGGGTGGCGTCGCTCAGGGCATCCTGCGCGGTGTAGAGTTCGGCGTTGGCAGGCACGGGAGGCAGGCGCGCGAGCAGCGTGGCGAGGCGCGCTTCTTCGAGCAGGTCGCAGGTGTTGTTGCTGGCGACCGAGTCGCTGCCGAAGCCGCGTTTGAGTTCAGACATCAGCGCGAACGGCGCATGGCCGTGGCCGAGTTTGAGATTCGACTTGGGGCAATGCGCGACGGAGGCGCGCGCCTCTTTGATCGTTTCGATGTCGGCCGCGTCAACCCGCACGCAATGCGCGAGCAGCGGGCGCGCCGCGAGCACGCCGCGCGCTGCGAGGTATTGAACCGGCGACAGGCGCGGCGAACGCCATTCGATGCCGCGCGCGGCGTAGCTCTCGGCAAACGCGCCCCGCCCGCGCTTCAACAGTTCGTCTTCGTCCGCCGATTCCGCCGCGTGAATCATCAGCGGCAACTGTTCGGCGAGGACGTAATCCGTCACGCCCGCCAGCAACCGCTCGCTGACGGTAAACGCCGTGTGCGGCGAGACGCCGACGCGCACCGTGCCGGTTTCCAGTTCGCGCAGGCGCGACACGTCGGCGCGCAACTTCGACAACAGTTCATCGGCCACGCGCGCGTCGGGGTTGATCACTTCCTGATAGACGATGCCGCGCAAGGCCACCTCGCGGAGCGCGGCCATGCTCGCATCGGCGTAGCTCGACGCGTCGCCCACACAGGTGACGCCCGCGCGCGCCGCCTCGACCGCGCCCCACGTCGCCGACACGCGCAGGTCGTCGGCCGTCATGCGCGTCGTGCGCGCGACGGTCAGTTTGCGCAGCCAGGCGAAGAAGTCGCCCTCCACATCTTCCAGATAACCGCGCATGGCGGTGAGTTCCAGATGCGTGTGACAATTGACCAGCCCCGGAATGATCGCGGCCGCGCCGAAGTCTTCGCACGCGGCTTCCGGGTAACGCGCCGCCACTTCCGCGCGCGTGCCGACGCCGACGATGCGCGCACCTTCGACGGCGACCGCGCCGTCTTCGATGAAGGGCGCGGCGACGGGGACGACCCAACGGGCGCAGTAGAGTTTCACGGGCTGAGAGTTATGCGGCATCGAGTCGAGCGAGTTCATGTCGAAAGGCGCGGCGCGTCCGTCGCAACGTCGGACGCAGCCGCGAGGGCGCGCCTCCTTTGTCTTCGTCTGAGTAGAAACCACAGGAGGCCGGAAAAGGCAATCACAAAGCCGCCCGCCGCCGCGACCGGGCGCAGGCCGAACGCGTCCGCGCTCGCGCCCGCCGCGTACATCGAAGAGACCATCATCAGCGTCGTCAGAGTTTCATAGGAAGCGAAGACGCGGCCGGCATAGGCGTTGTCGGTGCGGCGCATCATTAGCGTCTGCTGCGCCGTCCACCAGATGGCGAAGTTCATCTCGCGCGCGATGAGCACGAGGCTCGCCGTCCAGAGGTTCGGCATCACGGTAAAGAGCGCGAGGCCGCAGCCGTCGAGCACGAGCGAACGTCCCATGCGCGCGCCCAGACTATCGCCCGCCGCGTTGTTGAAGCGACGCGCGACGGGCGCGCCGAGCACGCCGCCCGCTCCCATCGCGACGAACAGCACGGAGATGCCGAAGTCGCGCGGGCGCGCCGCCCAGGCGGACGCCGTCAACTCGCCGAGCCGCGCGCCGAAGACGCTGTAGAGCGCGCGCGCCACGCCGTTGCCCAAGCCCCAGCCGGCGGCGACGACAAAGACGGCTGAGAGCACGCCGTCGCGCCTCACGTAGCGCAAGCCCTCCCGAAACTCGTAGAAGGCGCGTCGTAATCCGGCGGCGAGGCGTTTGCGCAGTGAGGCGCGTGCGGTCGCGTTGACGGCATGTGCGGCGGTCGCCGTGGCCGCAGCAGCAGACGCTTGAGCGGCGGCGAAGTTAGACGATTGAACGGCGGCGAGGCCGGACGTTTGAACAACGGCGGCGAGGTCGGACGTTTGAGCGGCGGCGGGTTGATGGTCAGGCTGCTCTAGCCCGCCTCGTGCGCGGGCGGGCAGGCGGATGCGGCTGATCATCAGGGCGGAGACGAGGAAGGTAAGAGCGTTGAGGACGAAGACGAGGTCGCGGCTGATGAAGGTGGCGACGAGGCCGCCGAGCGCGGAGCCGACGGCGATGGTGGCGGCGGTGGTCGAAGCCGAGAGCGAGTTCGCGCCGAGCAGTTCCTCTGCCCCGGTGACGATGACGGGGATCGTGGCGCGCTTGGCCGCGTTGAAAAAAGCCGAGACGGCGAACAGCGACGCGCCGACCAGATAGATCGCCGGGAGCGACGAAAACTGTTGCGCCACGAGGAAACCGGCGGCGAGCACGGCGCGCGCCACGTCCGCCGCGATCATCACGCGACGCCGATCCGTGCGGTCGACGACGACTCCGGCGATGGGGCCGAAGAGAAACAGCGGCAGGTGGCGCGCGATGGCATAGACGGCGATGGCGCGTCCTTCGTGCGCCGTGCCCGCGAATTCGAGCACGAGAGCGAGCACGGCGATGTTGTTCAGCCAGTCGCCGATCTCCGAGACAACCTGCCCCGACCACAGGTGTCGAAAGTTGGCGTTCCCGCCGAGCAGTTGCCGGTAGGTCACTTCTGCTGCGGACGCGCGCCGCCTCCGGCCTCTTTCAGTGCGCGATAGCGCGCGAGGATCGAGGAGACGTAGGCGCGCGTCGAAGCGATGTTGATGCGCTCGACGAACTGCGCCGAAGTGAGCGGCGGCGCATTGGGCGCGACGCGGTTCCACTCGGCGGCGCGGCTCGGCCCGGCGTTGTAGGCGGCCACCATGCGCGCCTCCGCATCGGGCAAGTCGCGGTAGGCTTTCGAGATTTTTTCCAGATACCAGCAGCCGACCTGAATGTTACGCTCCGGTTCGGCGAGCAGGCTCTTGGGGTCGCGCGACATCTGCTGCGCAAACTCGCACATACCCGTCTCCGCCGCCCACTCGCGCCCCACCGTCGGCGTCACCTGCATCAACCCGATCTCGGCGTCCTCGCCGATCTTCCACGGGCGGAAATAGGTTTCCTCGTAGATGATGCTCCACACGAGGTCTGGGTCGAGGCGGTAGACGCTCGCCTGCCGCGCGATGAGCGCGTCGAAGCGATGAATCCAATATTGATTAAAAAAATAGAGGCCGGCGGCGGCGATGAGCGAGAGGATGACGGCGACGACGACGAGACGCTTGAGGACTGGCATTCAATTTTATAGCTACTGTGAGATGTTTACGAGATCAACGCCGACAACTCTTTCAATACATCTGTTCATCAATTTTCATATGCCTTGCTTCGATGTCTGACGGAGATCACATCCACCTCTCGCGCGCTATCATCTATTGAATAAATGGGAGTTATCCCTTTAACTAAACCCTAGCGATAGGACTTTACAAACTAGGCCGCGCGCCAAAAGCTGTCACGTTCCATGAACCGACACACTCTGGGTTTGATAGGTAAGTTGCGCCATGCGCCACCATGACAGCAATGCAAATGGCAGCGACCGCATACGTCAAGAGCGTCAGAGTCGTTACTTCGCCCGCGCGTGTGATGCCTCTCGATCTTATAACCATATTGCCCGCAGCACTCACAACGCTTCGACTTTGGGATGTGTGCCGCAACACGCTTTCGCTTGCCGCTATAAGGACACGTTCTAGCATTGTGCTTTGGTGAGTTGCAGACTCCACAAGCCATGATTACACCTCTCTAATATCAACCATCGAGTTTTTCTTGTTGCTGTAATCTCTGTCTCACAAATTCAAGGGACTCTCGCGGCTCATCGGCGCGTTCGGCTGCGATCAGGCCGTCATAAAAATCTTCCCACAGTTCCCCATACTTTTTTAGATCAATGAGAACCGCGGTCTTTTGTCCTCTGTCGTCAGTGACAAACTGAATGCCTTTCATCTCAACCCACCTCCGTCTTAATTTTTCCGCTTCAAATGCGTCCAGAGTTCGGCCTGACGGACGGAGCGGTCGAGACCTTCGTAGCGTGATTGCAGGGCGCGGCGGTCGAGGACGTGGCCTTGCAGCCAGACATCGGCGGCGAGCGTCGCGCCGACGCAGAGCGCGCCGCCGCGCAAGGAGCGTTGGTTGATGAGCACTTCGAGTTTGAAGTGGCCGAGGTCGAGATAAGCCCAGTAGAGTTCGCCGCCGGAGAGCGGGTTGCGCAACGGCTTGAAGGAGAGCACGCGCCCGCACAAGCTCCAATCGTTTTCGTGCGCGGCGCGCGCGGGCGCAAACTCTTCCAGAGCTTGCCAGCGCGGCGGCTCCTCGCGCGAACAGACGCGCGCCCGGTAAGCCAGCCCGCACAGCCCGACGTGCAACTCCTGCCCGTTGAAACCCTCGAAGCCGACCTCCGTCAGGTTCTGCAACTCGAAGAGGACTTCCGTCTCCGTCCCGTCGCAGTAGCCGTGGACGATGGCCTCCCCCTCTTCGTCATACTCGGTCAAAGCCCACGGGCTGATGCGCTGCGTGTAACGGGCGCGGAAGCCGGGGCGGCAGTCGGCGTAGAAAATGTCGCCCGTGCCCGATTCGTAGAGTACCGTCCAAACTTCCAAGCCCTCGCCCAGCTTCCAACAGCGGCCGTGCAACACCGCGCCGCGCCGGAGCAACTGCGACGGCTCGCCCTGATCGCCCGCGCGCTCCGCGAGATGATTGAAATCCCGCTCGCTCGGCACATCCAGCCCGATAGCTTCAAACGTCTCTTCCATATCTTTATGAGTGACAAGTGA
Organism: Pyrinomonadaceae bacterium; assembly: GCA_035644995.1. Classification (GTDB taxonomy): domain Bacteria; phylum Acidobacteriota; class Blastocatellia; order Pyrinomonadales; family Pyrinomonadaceae; genus JAIVJZ01. The sequence goes on from DASQNL010000242.1 coordinate 4,731, forward strand.
CAGGTGACAGGTGACAAGTTAGAACGACAAGACTTGTTTTTAACCTGTCACCTGTGACCTGTCACCTGTTACTATCTCGCGGCTCGCTTTCGCTGCTGAATGGGTTTCACTTTCGGGTCGTCCGCGCGCGGCGCGCGACTTTTGAAGCCGCGGATGTTGCGCTCGGGGCCGTGCTCGGGCTGCGCGCCCGTGCGCGTCATCTCGGCGAACAGTTCCACGTCGTAATCCGCCTCGCGCGACATCTCCTCGCGGATGGCGTGTAGTTCTTCCAGAAATCTCGGCTTGCGATACATAAGAATAACAGTGACGGGCGACGGGCGACACGTAACAAGTTAAAGAAAAATTTTCATCTTGTCACCTGTCATCCGTCACTTGTCGCCCTTTTCAGTCAACTCCGAAACCAGAAACTCCGGCGTGACGATCATCGGGACGAAGAACCCGGCGGCGGTGTTGAAGAGACGGATGCGCGCCTGTCTCCGCACGTTCGCCAGATGTCCGAAGTTCCATGTAACTAGATAATCTATTTTATGCATGGAGGCAACCGCGACGTGCAAGGCATCGGCGATGTACTTGCGATGAAAGATGCCGCGCGAGATATAACCTTCGGCGAGGATGGTGGCCTCGTCCGTCATCTCAAGCTGTTCGAGCGGGGCGACGAGTTTCAAGTAGGCCGTGCGGTGCGGTTCGGGCAGGCGTTCGAGTTCGCGCGCGACGAGCGGCGAGATGGTGGCGCGGTACTCGGACATCTCGTGCTCCCACCAGCGGATCGTCAGGTCGCGCCGGAACGGCTCGCCGTTGTCGAGATACGCGCCGACGACCGATGTCTCCAGATAGAGGCTCTGCTTCACGGGGTCGCCCCCGAAGCCGGTGTGATGTTGGCGTCGCGCGTGGCGGGCGCGGCGGCGGGCGGCGCGGCCGCGTCCGTCGTCGGCGGGTCGAGCCGGACGAGGCCGCGCTGGAAATCGAAGGTGACGCGGAAGCGGCGCAGGACGTTGCCGCCGATTATGCCGGTCTGCTCGAAGCCGGAAGTCTCGTTGATGGCCGACATGTCGAGCACGGCCGCGGAGAGATTCGCGTGCGTGTAATCGCCGAGCGAGACGCGCGGCAGGAGCAGCGTCCTCACGTCTTCCGAGACGCCGGCCGCGCCGTAAACTTTGAGCCGCGCCTTCTGCTCGAAGCGCGCCATGTCTTCGGTCTGGGTGAGTTCCTGTGAAACGACCGAGATGCTCGCGCCGGTATCGACGATAAAGTTGAGCGGCTTCTCGATGCCCTCAAGCACGACCGAACTGCTCCAGAACCCGCTCGACGTGGAACGGATCGGAATCTCATAACTGCGGCTCGCGCCGACCGCGCCGGCCGGCAGGTTGAGCGACGGCGGGGCGGCGGCAGCCGAAAGCGGGGCGGCGGCAGCCGAGAGCGGGGCGACGAGCGTCGCCATCGAGGGCGGGGCTTCCGCGGCCGACGCGGCGTGATTCGAACTGAGCGGGACGACCGTGTCGGCGAACGCGCGCGCCTGCACGGGTCGATCCGACTGGCGCACGAGAGTCATCTGCTGCGTGCTGTAGTCAAACGAAGCGAGGTATTTGACGAGCACCGAGAGGCCGATGTAGCCGTCCACGGGTTCCTGCTGGTGGTTGAAGTGGCGAATATAAACCGGCACGTTCTCGATGCGCACCTCGTCCATTTGCAGCGACGTGAGGAAGCCATAGACGATGTCGAAGCGGCCGCCGCCGCCGACGGCGCGCGCCATGCCGCCCTGCGCGACGGGCTTGATGTTCAGCGACTCCGCCGTCCGCATCGAGAGCACGCACATGCCCGACCCCGTGTCCACGACGAAGCGCAGCGGCGTCTTCGAGCCGTTGAGGCGCACGTTGATGATCGGGCGGTTGTTGACGAGTTCAAACGGGATGGTGGCGCGCGCGGAGCCGCCGGTCAGGTAGAGTTGGCGTTGCGCGCCGAGGTAGCGGAGGAAGCTGATCAGGCCGCGGATGCGGGCGCGGCGATCCGTGTCGGTCAGGGGAGCGATACGCAAAAATTCCTCGTAGGCGTCGGCCGCCTCGCGGTAGCGTTCGGTGCGCGCGGCGGCTTGCGCGAAGAAGAAGACGTAATCGGGTTCGTGGGGGTCGAGATAGACGGCGCGGCGCAAACCCGCCAGCGCGACAGCGGCGCGGTTCTCGTAGAAGTTGATCATCGAAAGCCCCGCAATCGCCAACGCCTCATCCTCTTTGAAAGTGAGCGCGGTGCGAAACTCTTCGATGGAGAGACGGAAATCCCCGGAGGCCAAGAGAGCCGAGCCTAAGAGCGCGTGGGCGCGCGCCGAGGTCGGGTCGAGGGCGAGCACACGCGCCGCGTGATCGTAGGCGTCGCGCAAGCGGCGTTGCTTCAACAAAGCGAAACTCAAACCCAGACGCGACGCCGCGTCCTTCGGATTGCGCTCGACGAGCGCGCGATAAATCTTTTCGGCGACTTCAAACTCGCCCTGTCGCAAGGCGCGCGTCGCCTTCTCCCGATCCTTATCGCCCTTCCCGAACGGCGCGGCCGCCCATGCGTTTCCGCCGCCCAACGCCACACACACGATCAAGGCAGCCAAACTACCCCACAACGCACGGCTCAGTTTTTCCATCTGTCGGCCACCCCCTTCGAGAAAGGGATGAGGGATGAAGGATGAAGGATGAATAAAACCAAAGCCCGCTTACCGGCTTGAATGTTTCTTATTCATCCCTCATCCCTTATCCCTCATCCCTTATTTAAGTATTTCCCCGGTCTTCAGAGACCACAGTATCAGGTCGAGTTCGTCGAAATCTATGGCGAGACGCGCGGCAAAACGGCGTAATGCCTCTTCGATGACGAGGTAGCGCGCGCGGGTTGTCGGCGGCGTCGGAGATTCGAGCACGCCGAGTTCGGCGAGGCTGCGCAGGATATGCTTGTCGAGAATGGCGTAGCCGCGAAAACCGACGTTGCGCAAGTAGTGGCTCGCCTCTTTATAACCGAGACCTTTGATGCGTCGTTCGCGCGCGAGCCAATCGCGGCGCGCGAGCGGGTCGGCGAAACTCTCCAAACGCTCCCGCAGGCGCATCCCGCACTCTTCGCGCAAATAGTCGCGCGTGACGACGATGTAGCCGGAGCGCGAGTTCGGGTAACGATGCACGCCGCCGAGCGCGCGCGCCAACTCTTCGTGCGCGCCTTCGGCGAGCAGCCCGCGCACCGCCTCGACGGAACGCAAGCCCATGCGCGCCGACGCGCCCGCCGTGAAGATGCAGAAGACCAACTCTTCCCACAGGCGTTCGTCCGAGGCTTGCCGCCGCACGTCTTGAAACTCCGAGAGGCGGCGACGAATGTCCTCCGCGCGCGCCGCGTGCGTCTCGCGTATCCGTTCGATGGTGACGGGCTGTTGGTCTCGACGCACTATGATTGATGCACTACGGCTGATGCACTACGGCCGCCGCGCTATGGCCGACGCGCTATGGCTGATGCGCTATGGCTGATGCGCTATGGCTGATGCGCTGTGGCTCTGGTGGTGATTGCCGGACTGTCAATTGCGTGGGCGCGCACGACAAGCGGAATTTTAGGAGCGCGTTCGCGGCCTTGTCAACGAGTTTGCCTCTGGAATATTCGCGGGCTTCGACTTTTATCCCTAAGTAGCGCACATACATCCCCCGCGTGGCTTAAGACATCTTAGATTGCGCGCGCTTGCGGCTCTCCTCCGAATAAGCGGCGCGAATCCGAACTCGGCTCTCCCCGTGCTATGATGCAATTGCCCCCAAACAATTAGTAGAGGATAAGAATGTTGAGATCAAAAGTCAGACAATTGTTTTTGGCGTCGGGGTTGTTGCTTTCGTTGTCCGTGGGCGCGCGGGCGCAAGAGGACTACACGCCCGCGCCGCTGCCGTCGGCGACGCCATACGTCGTGTCCACTTGGCCGGGCACGCCGCCCGCCGGCACAGCGCCGGACATTCCGCGCGATCTCGTCGCGCTGCCGCAGCCGACGCCCGCCTTCTACACGCAGGGCGTGCTCATCGAAACGCTCGACGGGAAAGTAGTGCGGGAGCAGGCGGCGAATCAACAATACAATCCGGCCTCGGTCGTCAAACTCGCCACGGCCTTCCACGCCCTGCAAACCTTCGGGCCTAACTACCGCTTCTCCACCGTCGTCTGGACGAACGGAACTTTTGATCAAACGACGGGCACGCTCACGGGCGATCTGATCATCTCCGGGCGCGACCCCTCGTTCCACTACGAACACGCCGTCGCCGTCGCGCGCGAACTGAACCGTCTCGGCGTCCGCACCGTGACGGGCGACCTCATCGTGCCGCCGAAGTTCACGATGAACTTCGGATGGTCGGCGATGCGTTCGGGCGAAATTTTCTACGACACGCTCGACGCCACGCGCCGCCCGGCCGCCGCCACGCGCGCGTGGTTCGATGAACGGCTCGCGCACGGCGACGCCGCCGCCGCGCAGACGATTCCGAGCGTCGCCGTGATGGGCGCGGTCTACGTCGCGTCCGTTCCGGCGAAGGCGCGCGTGCTGCTCACGCACCGTTCGAGCAAGTTGGTTGACGTGCTCAAAGTGCTGCTCTGCTACTCGAACAATTTCATGGCCGAACGCCTCGGCGACTTTCTCGGCGGCGCGCCGGGCGTCCAGCATTTTCTCGTCAGCAAGGTCGGACTCGCGCCCGGCGAAGTACGCCTCTCCTCGACGAGCGGCCTCGGCATCAATCGCCTCTCGCCGCGTTCGATGATGAAGGTTTATCGAGGGCTGTTGAAGGAACTGGCGAAACATAATCTGTCGCCTTCGGACATCATGCCGGTCGCCGGGATCGACCCCGGCACCTTACAGAAGCGATACACGTTCGGCTACGCGCGCGGCAGCGTGATCGGCAAGACCGGCACGCTCGGCCGCACCGACGGCGGCGCGAGCGCGCTGGCCGGGCAGATG
>DASQNL010000243.1:0-4248 GCA_035644995.1 Pyrinomonadaceae bacterium
GCGTAAGTCTTCCCGCTGTTCATGCACGCGCCCGCGATGACGACGAGCGGCGCGCTCATCCCCAAACTCTCACGCAAAGGCAGCGCGGCGTCGCCGATGTTTCGCACCCGCTCCGCCTCGTCGTACACGAGGCCGACGACCTCCACGCGGATCGCGTCGCTCAAACTCGAATGGTGTCCCGTGCAGAAACCGATGACGCCGCCCATGTTCAGCAGGTGCAACTCGTCGCCCGCCGCGACCGTCTCCGGCACGTCGCCCACAAACCCCTTGAGCGCGCGACGGCTGCCGAGGACGCCCGCCAGCACGTCGCCCGGATTGATCTTCGCCAGCCGCCCCGACACGAGTTCCAACTGGTTATACGTCGCGCTCTCCGTGAGCGCGCGCACGACGATCACATCGCCCGCACGCACCTCGGCGCGATCCGTCAAGACCGCCAGCGTCTTCGACAAATCGAGCGGCGAAGTCGCCGACCCGATCTTGTCCGCCTCGACCACCCTCACCTGCACGCCCCCGATTTTTTCCGCCATGTTCGTCATGCCCCCACCCTTTCAAGAATTGATCCATTGATTCATCGGTTCATTGATTCAATGAAGAAATGGATCAATGAATCAATGAATCAATCTTTCTTTCCGCTTTACTTATTGGCTTGTGCCAGCGAGCGCAGGCGCAGCGCGTTGAGTTTGATGAAGCCCTCGGCGTCGCGCTGGTTGTAGACCGTGTCGGCCTCGAAGGTCGCGAGCCGTTCGTTGTAGAGCGAGCGCGGCGCGCGTCGTCCGGCGACGACGACGTTGCCGCGATAAAGTTTGAGGCGTACGTCGCCCGTCACGTCCCTTTGCGTCTCGTCAATCGTCCGCCGCATCAACTCCGTCTCCGGCGCGAACCAGAACCCGTAATAGACGCTCTCCGCAAACTTCATACTCAACGCGTCGCGCAGCCTCAAGACTTCCCTATCCATCGTGATGGATTCGAGCGCGCGGTGCGCCGCTTGCAGGATCGTCACGCCCGGCGTCTCGTACACGCCGCGCGACTTCATCCCGACGAAGCGGTTCTCCACCAGATCGACCCGCCCGATGCCGTGCGCGCCGCCCACACGGTTCAACTCTTCGAGCAACTCAACCGCGCCCATCCGCGCCCCGTCCACGCTCACCGGCACGCCCGCCTCGAATCCGACGACGACGTACTCGGCTTCGGCGCGCGCCTCTTCCGGGGCTTTCGTCATTTGAAAAATATCGGGCGGCGGCTCAGCCCACGGGTCTTCGAGGATGCCGCCTTCATAGGAGACGTGCATCAGGTTGCGGTCTGTCGAGTAGGGCTTGGCGTGCGTCGCCGTCACGGGGATGCGGTGCTGTTCGCAGTAAGCGATCAGATCGGTTCGCCCTTTGAACTCCCACTCGCGCCACGGCGCGACGACCTTGATGTCCGGTTCGAGCGCGTAGTAAGTCAACTCGAAGCGCACTTGATCGTTGCCCTTGCCCGTCGCGCCGTGGGCGACCGCATCCGCTCCCTCCCGGCGCGCGATCTCGATCTGCCGCTTTGCGATCACGGGGCGCGCCAGCGACGTGCCGAGCAGATACACGCCTTCATAAACCGCGTTGGCCTGCACGGCCGGCCATACGTAATCGCTCACAAACTCCTGCCGCAAATCTTCCACGTAGAGTTTCGACGCTCCCGTCGCGCGCGCCTTCTCTTCCAGCCCTTCGAGTTCCTCGCCCTGCCCCACGTCCGCGCAATAGCAGACGACCTCGCACCCGTAACGCTCCTTCAGCCAGTGCAACATCACGGACGTATCCAAGCCGCCCGAATAAGCCAACACGATTTTTTTAATCTTCTCCGCCACGCCTCACCCCTCAAAATAGGTTTCAAGTTTCAGGTTTCAAGTTTCAGGACTGAATGGGTTTCAGGTTGCAGGTTTGAGGTTCTTCGGTTCTTAACTTGAAGCCTGAAACCTGAAACTTGAAACTTCCTTATCCGAACAGTTCCCAGATTTTTTTAATCACGGCGCGCTGCGCCTTGCGCTCGGCCACGGCGATGAAGATCGTGTCTTCGCCCGCCAGCGTCCCGACGATCTCTTTGATGGCCGCGCCGTCAATCTCCACCGCCACCGCCGACGCCAGCCCCGGCTCGCAACGGGCGACGACGAGCGCATCGCCCGCCACCTCCAAACTCACGAGACCGCGCGCCGCCGCCGCTCCACCGTTCCCCGCGCTCGGCACGACGTAACGCCCGCGCCGTTTGACCACGCCCAACTCTTCCAGGTCGCGCGAAATGCTCGACTGCGTGGCCGCGAAGCCCGCGCGTTCGAGGTGCAACGCCAGTTCGCCTTGCGTGCTGACGGGCTTCGCGCGAATCAAGCTCAACAATTTCTGCTGCCGTTTTTCCTTGTCCATTTCTATTATCTATGCAAAAGATTTGCATAACTATTGCATAGATGAATAAAATAGCATCATAGTTGCATCAAATCAAATGCGCGGGTACAACTCTCGCGGGAATCCATGACGGAAGTCGTGAGGTGAAAGCGACGTGCTTGAAATGAAGGGCGAATGTGAAAAGTGCGGCCGCGCACGCGCGCGGCGGAGGGCGCAGCTTACACCTGCGCCTTCGAATGCGCTTTCTGCGCGGGCTGCACGGAGGCGATGGCGCACCTGTGTCCGAACTGCGGCGGCGGGTTGGTGCGCCGGCCGCGCCGAGAATCCGGCCGTGAGGCGAGAGGCGCGGCCTGTGCGGTTCACGAAGTACAACTTCTGAGGTGAAGATGAGCGACGAGAAAAAACTATGGGGCGGACGATTCACGGGGCGGCCGGATGCGGGCTTCGCGGCCTACAACCGTTCGTTCGATTTCGACCGCAGGCTGTTCGCGGCGGACGTGCGCGGCAGCCTCGCCCACGCCGAAGGATTGCGCGCGGCGGGCGCGTTGACCGCGGGCGAGGCCGAACAGATCAGGACGGGACTCGAAACGCTGCTCGCGCGAAGCGAACGGGAGGGCGATTTTTTCGCGGACGAGACGGCGGAGGACGTTCATTCCTTCATCGAGTCGCGGCTCGTTGCGCTCATCGGCGACGCGGGACGCAAACTCCACGCCGGGCGCAGCCGCAACGATCAGGTGGCGACGGCCTTGCGTCTCTGGTTGCGTGATGAGATTGATGCGATGGGAGCGTCGGTGCGTGCGGCGCAGGGCGCGCTCGTCGCGCTGGCGGAAGCGCACCGCGAGGCGGTGATTCCCGGTTACACGCACCTGCAACGCGCGCAGCCGGTGTTGTGGGCACACTGGTGTCTCGCCTATTTCGAGATGCTCGCGCGCGACCGCGAACGGCTCGCCGGCGCGCGGCGGCGCACGAACGTGATGCCGCTCGGTTCGGCCGCGCTCGCCGGGACGAGTTACCCGATTGACCGCGCGGCGGTAGCCCGCGCGCTCGGTTTCGACGCGGTTTCGCGCAACAGTCTGGACGCGGTGAGCGACCGTGATTTCTGCGTCGAGTTCGCGGCGGCGGCTAGTCTCGTCATGGTTCACCTGTCGCGGCTCGCCGAGGACATCATCGTGTACGCGACGACGGAGTTCGGCTTCCTTGAGTTGGGCGATGCGATCTCGACGGGGTCGAGTTTGATGCCGCAGAAGAAGAACCCGGACGCGCTCGAACTCGTGCGCGGCAAATCGGCGCGCGTCTTCGGCCACACGTTGTCGCTACTCACGCTCTTGAAGGGCTTGCCGCTCGCCTACAACAAAGACATGCAGGAGGACAAGGAGGCCGTCTTCGACACGGCCGACACGGTGCGCGCTTCGCTCGACGTGATGACGACCGTGCTCGGAAACGTGCGCCTGCGCGAATCGCGCGCGCGCGAGGCGGCGGCGCGCGGCTACATGAACGCGACCGAACTCGCCGATTACCTCGCACGCCGTGGGCTGCCCTTCCGCGAAGCTCACGAGACGGTCGGGCGCATCGTGCTCTCGGCCATCGGGCGCGGCCTCGAACTTCACGAACTCCCGCTCGAAGAGATGCGCGCCCTCTCGCCGCTCATCGAAGCGGACGTGTACGCCGCGCTCTCGCTCGAACAGACGCTCGCCACGAAGTCGCAGGCGGGCGGCACGTCGCCCGCGCGCGTGGCCGAAGCCCTCGCGGCGGCACGCGCCTCGCTCGTCGAATCGTGAGCCGGGCACGTGCCGGCACATGCCCGGCTTAGCAGATTACTGTAGGGCAGGTTATTGCGAGGTGCGTTTGACGGCTTCTTCGGCCGTCTCGCGCTCGTAGTCGG
>DASQNL010000244.1:0-4089 GCA_035644995.1 Pyrinomonadaceae bacterium
GGCGAGTCCGTCAGGTACAGGAGGACGAGGTCTTCCTCCGAGATGTTTTTTTCCGCCAGCACCGCGCCCCGCAGCCAGTCCATCATCCCGCCCCAAAATTGTTTGCCGACGAGCACGACCGGAAAGTTCCGCACTTTACGCGTCTGAATCAGCGTGAGGGCTTCGAAGAGTTCGTCGAGCGTGCCGAAGCCGCCGGGGAAGATGATGAAGGCGGTGCTGTATTTGACGAACATCGTCTTGCGCACGAAAAAATATTTGAAGGTGAGCGAGCGGCTCTGGTAAGGATTGGGCTTTTGCTCAAAGGGCAGTTCGATGTTGCAGCCGATGGACACGCCCTTCGCCTCGAACGCGCCGCGGTTCGCGGCTTCCATAATGCCGGGCCCGCCGCCCGTAATGACGGCGAACCCCGCGCCGACGAGCAAGGCGGCCGTCTCCTGCGCCGCCGCGTAGTGCGGGCTGTCGGGCAGCGTGCGCGCCGAGCCGAAGATAGAGACGCCGCGCGTGACGGTTGCGAGTTCGTCGAACCCCTCGACAAATTCGCCCATGATGCGAAACACGCGCCACGTGTCGGTGTGCTTGAACTCATCGAGTTTCGGAGTCTCAAGCAACTGCTCGTCCTGCGTGACGTGCGTGTTCTTACGATTTCGATTGTTGGTCTTTGCCATTGGGAAAAAATGTCCGTTGTCCGTGGTCAGTTGTCCGTAGCATGTGCTCGTCACGCAAGTTACTAAAGATAGTCTTGAACAACGGACAACTGTCCACGGACAACTGGCAGCTTTAGAACGCCATGATGTTATAGCCGCAGTCCACGTGGATAACTTCGCCGGTGATGCCGGAAGAGAGCGGGCTACAGAGGAAAAGAGCGGTGTTGCCGACTTCGCCGGCCTCGACGTTGCGCCGGAGCGGCGCGCGCTCCGCGTGGTGCTTCAACATCGCGCTCAGATTGCCGACGCCGCGCGCGGCGAGCGTGTTGAGCGGCCCCGCGCTGATGGCGTTGACGCGAATGTTGTGCTTGCCGAGGTCGCTCGCCAGATAGCGCGTGCTGGCTTCGAGCGCGGCCTTGGCGACGCCCATCACGTTGTAGTTCGGCACCACCTTCTCCGCGCCGTAATAGCTCATCGAGACGATGCTGCCGCCCTCCGTCATCAAAGGCCGCGCGGCGCGCGCCAGCGCGGCGAGCGAGTACGCGCTGATTTCGAGCGCGGTCTGAAACGCTTCCGGCGAGGTGTTGACGTACTCGCCTTCCAAGGCCTCGCGCGGCGCGTAGGCGAGACTGTGGACGAGAAAGTCGAGGCGGCCGAATTCTTCTTTAACGCGCGCGAACGTCTGCTCCACCTCTTCCGGCCGCACCACGTCGCACTGCGACAACAGCGCGCCCGGCAGGTCTTTCGTCAAGCCCTCCACGTTCTCGCGCAGCCGCTCGTTCTGGTACGTGAACGCGAGCCGCGCGCCCGCGCCCGCGAGCGATTGAGCCGAAGCCCACGCAATCGAACGCTTGTTCGCCACGCCGAACACGATGCCGAATTTATCCTTGAGCATGAAGAGAAACCTCGGAGACGGATATTTAAGTCGGGATTGCTTTACAGGAATACCAGCGCCAAAGCAGGTGGCCTCCCGAACGCGAGATAGCGTTTATTCACTAACGCACTACACTTGATCAGCGCATCAACGATCTCAGGGCAACGAACATTGAGCGACTCTATCTCAGCGATTTCGATGTTTAAGGTCTCCGTCGCGTCGAGATTAAAGCGAGTCATGCAGCCGTCTGCGTCATCCAGACACGACATGCAATCGATCCATGCGTCCATGTTCATTCCGTAATACCCAGGAAAGCCCATGGCCTGCTTGAACGTTTCATGGAACGATTCCCAGTCGGTGATGATCTCCGCGTTGAGGCGAATGTTAGCCATAGTGGAATTACGGGTTGCTCGCCGTCTCGTTACGCCGCCGCGATCTCAGGCGCGCCGTTCATCAAGCGACCGTACTGGTCGCTCTCGACCCATTTCAAAATCTCGGACGTGCGCCAGACGGGGAACGGGTGCGAGAGTCCGCTCGTGATGATGTCAGCCCAGAAGCGGTCGAGCGCGCTCTCGTCGTAATTCTTCTGGAAGTCGCGCGCCTGCACGAGGAATTGCTCGTAGTCGACTTTCGAGGCGAAGGTGCCGCCGCAGAGTTTCATCATCGTGCGCCCGATCACGTCTGCGTCCTGCGTCACGAGGAGCGCGGCGCGGTCGCACGACAACTCGGCGCGGCGCGACCACGCGAGCAGGGCAGAGCGCATCGTGGTAGACAAAATCTGCGCCACGAGGCTCGCCACCGGCGCGGCCGCAATCGCGACGTTCGCCAGAGCTTCGAGCAGATGCGCGACCGTTAAATACAGCACGTGCTCGGCGTGGATATGGCCGACTTCGTGCGCCACGACGGCGAGCACTTCTTCATCCGTCAAGCGTTCGAGCAGGCCGGAATAGAGCACGATGACCGGACGCTCCACGCCGCCCGTGAAGGCGTTGACCATCGGCGACTGCTGCACGAACAGTTCCGGCATGTCCACGCCGAGCGTCGTGCAGGCGACCTGCAACTTGGCGTAGAGGTCTGGGCATTGTTTGGGCGTCACGCGCACCGCGCTCGCCGTGAAGATCACGCGGATGGCCGATTCGCCCGTCACCGACAACAGCTTTTTGACGGCCGTGTCGATGCCGGGAATCGCGCGCAGCGTGGCGAGCGCGCGGCTGTCGGCCGGATGGATGTAAGAGTCTTTGTCGAGTTCGGCGAATTTTTTATGCGGTTGGCCTGCGAGCGGCAGGCGGCAGCGGCCGCACTTCGCGTTCCCGACCACGTCGGCGCGCGTCTGATTCAACTGCCCGCAAAAACGGCAACGCACCGGCGTCCCGTTGTTTTCCCCGCCGGAGACGGATTCAATATCAGCCATGAGTTCAACCCTTCGTGACCACAAATAAATTTTAGGGGAGACTGCAACGCCCAAGTATCAACGATTGCGCGGCGCGACTGCAAGCGCGTACAACGGACGCGCCGCGTCCCTTCAACGAATCGCCACCTTGAGCGTGTAAGTCGCGTTGCCGCGCGTGCCGCCGACCTCGATCACGTAGTCGCCGCTCTCAGGCAATTTACCGCTCCAGTTCCTCGCCTCGTGCATCTCGCCCGCGCCCGCGAGCGTGTCGTGCGAAGGCGCGTGGATGGTGAAAACCGCGTTTCGCTCGACCGAGGCGATGCTCACGGTCATCTTCTGCCCGGCGCGCGCCTCGATCAGGTAACGATCCCGCGTGCCGCGCACGACCGAGTTCTTCAACGTGGCCGTCGTGCGCCCGCGCGCAAAACGCACGCGCTTGGTGACGCCTTCCTGGACGGCGAATGCTCCGTTCGCCAGCAACAGCAGCCCGAAAAACGTCGCCGCCAATTTTACTTTGAATGATTGCACTTTGAATGATCGCTTAAACATCGTCGTCTCGGTTGCTCCCCCATATTCAGTGTTTGAAATGCCGGATGCCGGTGAAGACCATCGCGAGATCGTGTTCGTCGGCGGCGGCGATGGTCTCTTCGTCGCGCACGGAGCCGCCGGGTTGAATGAGGGCGGTAATGCCGTGCTTGGCGGCCTCGTCGATGCCGTCGCGGAAGGGGAAGAAGGCATCGGAGGCGAGCGCGGAACCGGCCACCGGCAATTGCGCGCGCATCGCGCCGAGGCGAACCGAATCAACGCGCGACATCTGCCCCGCGCCGACGCCGATTGTTTGCCCCGCGCGCGCGTAGACGATGGCGTTCGACTTCGTGTGCTTGCAGACCGTCCAGGCGAAGAGGAGCGCGTCGAACTCTTCTTCGGTCGGCGCGCGGCGCGAGACGACTTTGAGATCATCGCGCGTCAGGCGGTGCAGGTCGGGCGTCTGGATGAGCATGCCGCCGCTGATCTTTTTGTAATCGTAATTGAGAATCGCGGCGGCCTCGCCGGCCGCGTGCGGGGCGGCGGCGCGCAGCACGCGCAAGTTCTTCTTGGCGCGCAGCGTGGTCAAAGCCGCCGCGTCATAGTCGGGGGCGATGACGACTTCGGTGAAAATTTCCGTGAGGGCGCGCGCCGCT
>DASQNL010000245.1:0-2305 GCA_035644995.1 Pyrinomonadaceae bacterium
AGCGAGTAGACGCGGCGGTTGTGTCGCTCGTAGAGTTGCTCGAAGGCTGCGAGGTCGCCGCCGGCTGCGCGTTGTGCGAGTGCATGGTCGCTCATGGGAAGGGGGGCTTTCTCTGCCGCCGTGTTTGTTTGGGCTTCGGCGTTTTGCCAGATGGGGTAAGTTGTGGCGTTGATGGTCATGGTGCGGTATTTAGAGCAAGCGCAATGCCACGCGATAGAAGGCTTGCGGGGCGCGGAATTCGACGGCGCGGGGCGGACTCGACGCCGCGCCCGACCATATCAGGCATGATTCGACCGAAAGCGTGTAGTAGGGAAAAAACGGCGGTGGCAGGGAATTTCCGGCGTCCGACAGCGCGATCCGAAAACTCGTACCCGAAGACCTATCTTTCGGGATCGCGATTCACGTTGGCTGGTTCTAAAAGCCGCGCGTCAGGGTCTTTCGTAGAAGGTAACTTTCAGTTCGTCCGCGAGCGAGAGTGAGCGCTGCGGTTTGAAATCACGCAAAAAATCCTGCCACATGAACGTGTCCGCGTCGTCAATCGAGAGCGGAATCTCCGTCACGATCCAGCGCTCGATCTCATTCTCGAAAGCTCTATAGACCTGCTCGCCGCCGATGACGTAGAGGTCGCACGAAAGGTAAGGCGCGAGCGCGAGCACGGAGCGCTTATCGGGAAAGACGACGACGCCTTCCTGCTGCTCCCCGCGCACGCCCGTATCCGCCGAACGGCTCAACACGATGTTCAGACGATCCTTGAGCGGCCTCTTCAGCGACAGCCATGTGCGCCGCCCCATCACGCACGCGTGCCCTGTCGTCTGCTCCTTAAAAAATTTCATGTCGGCGGAATAGTGCCAGGGGATCGAGCCGCCCTTGCCGATAGCCCCGTTTCTGTCAACCGCCACAATGCCGATGATGGACATAGAGTTATTTATGAACGGCTACAGTTTCCGCGCGACTTAAACTTACGCTAGTTGACTGACACATCTGCAATGATGGGATAAAGCCGCTTCAGCTTGATGCGGGCATCGTCAGTTGTGAAGCGCCAGTCAACTCTCGCCTCGCTGCCGTTGCGCCTCTTCACCCACGCGGCTACTTCTCGTCCCAACTCTTCCTCGCTCGCTAACCGACGCTTCAGGCATTGGCGCGCCAACACGCTCAACTCGATCTCCGCCATGTTGAGCCAACTGCCGTGCTTCGGCGTGTAGTGCATCTCCAGTTTGCGCGCGATGCGTCGTGCCTCCGCTGGCTCATAGACTTGATAGAGCGATGAGAGCGCGTGCGTGTTCAGGTTATCGAGCACCACGGTGATGCGTTCGGCCTCTGGGTAATGCACATCTACTAACTCCCGCATCACCTCGGCCCACTGCCGTGCCCCGCGTCGCTCCCTGACTGCGACCTGCCGCTTCGCTGCCAAAGGCTCGAAGCAGATAAACAAGTTGGTCACGCCCCGACGCACATACTCGAAGTCGCAGCGCGCCTCGCGCCCGGCTTTCACCAACAGCGGTTGCCGCGTCTCGCCCACCAGTTGCACGGCTTTCTCGTCCATGCACACCAGCGGATGGGCCGGGTCGTAGGCCCGCCGGTAAACTTCCAGCACATCCTCCATCGCCGCCACGAACGCTGCATTGCCTTGAGGCGGGATGCACCACTGCTTGACTCGCCACGGCTTCAACTCGTTTTTTTGAGCACCCTTCTCACGGTCTCGCGTGAGACCGACTCAACCACACCCAACTCAACCAGCCGCCCGGCCAGCAAGCGGATACTCCATCTCGCATGCCCCTCGGGTGCGGAGCCGCAGGCCATAGCGACCAGATGCGCCTCGGCCTCACCGTCCAGTTTATGCGGATAACGACGGCCGGGGCGGCGCGAGTACAGGGCCGTCTCAAAACCTTCTTCGACAAAGCGTTGGCGGATGCGCTCGATGGTTGCGCGCCCGACCTCCACAGCCTCGCCGATCTGCTCGTCCGTCCATCCGACACGGCCTTGACCGCAGTCGGCTTTGAGCAGGACGCGAGCGCGAGTGAGCGTGCGGGCCGGTGTCCGACCCGCACGCACCATCTGCTGTAAGCTCTGACGCTCTTGCGAGGTGAGCGTCACTATGTACTTCTTGGGCACGGTCGTATCCTCCTGCGCAGGTGTTGAGTGAGCCTGCACAGGATACACCAGCACTCCTCATTCGAGTCGTGTCAAAGAACTAGTTTCAAAGCGACTTAAACTTAAGTTCAATCCTACACCGCCACAGGCGCGGCGATCTTTCCGTGCGACTGGTAGCCGACGAGGTTCAAGTCTTCGTAACGCATGTCGAGCA
>DASQNL010000246.1:0-3101 GCA_035644995.1 Pyrinomonadaceae bacterium
GCTCGAACCCTTGCAGGTCGTCCGCCGCGTGGCGGGCGCGACCTACGAAGCCGCCAACGCAACCCTCTGCGCGGCCGCGTTGGAGCCGCGGAAAATCGGCGACGGCGAGCAGGGGCGCGAAGAAGACGGGGGCGGCGCGGCGGCCGCCTCGATCAACGATTCGGCGGCCTGCGTCTTCGACCGCGAAGGCAGCGCGGAAGGCGGGGCTTTGATTGACCGGGCGAAGCTCAGGCGTTGGCTCGCCACCGACCCCGCTACCTCCGTGAGGCTGGAAGACAAAACGGAATTTTTCCTGCGCGACGAGGCGCACCGCATCGAGTACGTCTCGCCGCTCAGGTTCGAGGGACACGCGCTCGGCGCGCTCGTCGTCGCGTTCGACCGCGCGGAGGACTGCGGCGAAACCGAGAGCCGCTTGATAGACGCGGCGGCGCAGCAGGCCGCGCTCGCGGCGCGCATCTCGTCGCTGTACGAGGCGGCGCGCGCCTCTTCCGAGAGCCTGGCGAAGGAAGTCGAACGCCGCACCGCCGAAGCCGAGGCGCAGCGGCGTTTCACCGAAGCCATCATCGACACGCTGCCCGTTTCGCTCTACGCCGTGGATCGCAATCATCGCATCGTGGCCTGGAATCGCAACCGCGAACTCGGCGGGCAGGGCATCCCGCGCGGCGAAGCTCTTGGGCGCAACATCTTCGACGTGCTGACGCGCCAGCGGCGCGACATTCTCGAACGCGAATTCAACCGCGCCTTCGAGACCGGCCGCATCGAGCGCATCGAGCAGGAATCGGTGGCCGAGGACGGGACGGCGAAACACTGGCTCGTCAGCAAAGTTCCGATGCGCGTCGGCGGCGACGAAGTTTCACACGTCATCACGGTGGGCGAAGAGATCACGACGCGCGTGGAGGCGAATCGCGCCGTGGCGCGGACGGAAAAGCTCGCGGCCGTCGGCCGCCTCGCCGCCGGGGTCGTCCACGAGATCAACAACCCGCTCGCCACCATCGCCGCGTGCGCCGAGGCTTTGGAGACGCGCGTCGAGGAAGGCGTGTTCGGACAGTCGGCGGAAGTCGAAGACCTGCGCGAGTACCTGTCGCTGATTCGCAGCGAGGCTTTTCGTTGTAAGACGATCACGAACGGGCTGCTGGATTTCAGTCGCAACCGGGCGGGGCGGCACGCGCCGGTCGAGCCGGGCGAGTTGCTGGAAGCGGCGGCGCGCCTGCTGCGTCATCAGAAGCGCAGCCGCAACGTCGAGATCGAGGTTGACGCTCCCGCCGGGGTGGCCGCCGTGTCGGGCGACGCGGGGCAGTTGCAGCAGGCCGTGATCATCCTCGCCGAGAACGCCATCGATGCGATGCCGCAGGGCGGGACGCTCGTTTTGCGCGCGCGGAACGAAGGCGCGGGGGTGCGCATGGAGGTGTGCGATACGGGCGTCGGGATTCCGCAGGAGAATCTGGCGCGCATCTTCGACCCCTTCTTCACCACGAAGGAGGTCGGACAGGGAACGGGTCTTGGGCTGGCCGTCTGTTATGGTATTGTGACGGAGCACGGCGGGCGCGTCGCCGTGGATTCGGTGGTCGGGCGCGGCACGACTTTCACGCTGGTATTGCCCTCGCTCAGCGAGGAGCGTTTAGACGGAGGCCGAGTGAGTTGAGTAACGAGCAGCCGAGCAGAATTCTGGTGGCCGAGGACGAAGCGAACCTCCGGCTGGTGTTGCAAAAGGAACTTCAAAGGCAGGGGCACGACGTGCGCGTCGCCCCCGACGGCGAGGCCGCGCTGCGCCTGCTGGAAGAGAGCAACGTTGACGTGCTCTTGTGCGACATCAACATGCCGCGTATGGACGGCCTCGAACTGTTGCGGCGCGTCCACCAGCGGCCGAACCCGCCCGAAGTGATCATGTTGACCGGGCACGCCACCGTCGAGACGGCCATCGAGGCGATGAAACTCGGCGCCTACGACTACCTCTCCAAGCCCTATCACATCAACGAACTCGACACGCTCGTCAAACGCGCGGCGGAGAAGCGTCGGCTGCGGGTGGACAATCAACGCCTGCGCGCGCAACTCGCGCGGCAGTCGGGGATGCCGGAGATCGTCCACGTCTCCGACGCGATGCGCGAGGCTCTGCGTCTCGTCGAGCGCGTCGCGCCGTCGGATGCCTCCGTGCTAATCACGGGCGAGTCGGGCACGGGCAAGGAGTTGATCGCCCACGCCATCCACCGCCTGTCGCAACGCAAGGACGCCTCGTTCATCGACCTCAACTGCGCCGCGTTTCAGGAATCGCTCCTCGAATCCGAACTCTTCGGCTACGAGGCGGGCGCGTTCTCCGGCGCGAAGGGGCGTAAGCTCGGCCTCTTCGAACTCGCCGACAACGGCACGCTCTTTCTCGATGAAGTGACGGAGCTGCCCGCGCCTTTGCAGTCGAAATTGCTGCGCGCCATCGAGACGCAGACTTTCTACCGCGTCGGCGCGGTGCGCAAAGTTCAAGTCAACGTGCGCATCATCGCCGCGACGAACCGCGACATGACGCAGGCCGTCGCCGACGGCAGCTTCCGCGCCGACCTGCTCTACCGCATCAACGGATTCCAGATCAGCCTCGCGCCTCTGCGCGAACGCCCCGAGGACATCGAGCCGCTCACGCAGCACCTCGTCAAACAACTCGGCGGCTTGAACCCGCCGGAGATCACCCCGGAAGCCCTCGCCGCGCTCGCCGCCTACCCGTGGCCGGGCAACGTGCGCCAGTTGCGCAACTGCCTTGAGCGCGCCGTGCTGCTCGCCAACGACGGGCGCATCACGACGAGCGAACTGCCGCCCGAAATCGTCAACCCCGCGCCGCCCGCGTTCGTTCCCGCTTACGCGGGAGCGACGGCGACGAGCGCGGGCGGCGCGCCGGTCGAAGGCGGAAGCTCGGTCGTGCAACCGCCGCTCAGAGAAGTTGAGCGGCAACAGATCGTCTCCGCGCTCGAACAGACCAACTGGCATCGCGGCAAGACGGCGGAAATTCTCGGCATCTCGCCCTCCACGCTCTACCGTCGCCTGCGCGATTACCATTTGACGCGGCGCGGTTAGTCTTCAACCCGAACTTGCAACGAAGCCGCGGCTGTACTGCGGGCAAA
>DASQNL010000247.1:0-10341 GCA_035644995.1 Pyrinomonadaceae bacterium
CGCTCGACGCGGCCGCTCGGCCAACGCACCGTGAGCGCGTTCACCTGTTCGCGCTCTCCCAGCCCGAAGTAGAGACGCGCGGTGTGTTGCGAGGCGAAGCCGGAGCCTGCGCCGAGGAGGCGCACCTGTTTGTCCGTGCCCGTCTCGATTGTGACGAGCGCGCCGACGGCGTCGCGGTTGCTCCGCTTTCCGTCGCCGCGCAACTCGACGGCCAGCCAGTTGCGCTGCGCGCCGACGTTGTTCCTGAGCAGCGTCGCACGCGCCTTCTCGGCCTGGCCGGAATCGCCGGGATTGTTATTGGTCACGATGTCGAGGTCGCCGTCGTTGTCGAAGTCGGCCGTCGCCATGCCGCGCGCGTCCTTGATGTCGTCCGCGCCCGCCGCCATCGCCACGTCGTTGAAGCGCGGCGCGCCCGACGCGCCCACGCCGTCGTTGCGCAGCAGCACGTTATGCTCGTAGCCGTTCCAGGAGATGTTGCCGCGGAATTGGTCTTGGTAGAACTTGCCCTTCTTGTAGTCTTTGATGTGCGCGACCGCGCTCAAAATGTAGGGCAGTCAAAGGTCTTCCGTACTCTTGGCGGTGATCCAGCCGTTGGCGGCGTAGATGTCCTGATCGCCGTCGTTGTCGTAATCGAACATCGTCGAAGACCAGTACCAACCGTAGGGGTTGGCGTTGGCCGCCTCGGAGACATCTTTAAACTTGCCTTGCCCGTCGTTCAGGTAGAGCGCGTTGCCCTTGACGGTCGTATCGCCGTAGGAATTCCAGTTCCCGCCGACGTGGTCGTAGATTTCAAGGTAGACGGGCAAGTCCTCGAAGATGGTTCCCTGCCGCACGCTCGTCAGCAGGTACTTGTGGAGGGTGGCGGCCTGCCCGTACCAGCGTTGGCCGGAATGCACGTCGGAGACGTAGATGTCGAGGTCGCCGTCGTTGTCTATGTCGCCCCAGGACGAACTCATGCCGTAGCCGGGGTCGAACGCGCCCGTCTCTTTCGAGGCATCGACAAACGTGCCGTCGCCGTTGTTTTTGAGCAGCGCGTCGCGCCCGAAGTCGTTGGCGACGTACATGTCGAGATCGCCGTCCGTGTCGTAGTCGCCCCAGGCGACTCCGAGCGTGAGGCCGGTTTCGTTGATGCCCGCCTCTTTCGTCACGTCGGTGAAATGGAAGTTGCCGTCGTTGCGCAGGAGCGAATTGCCCTGCCCGTTGCGCGTGTAGAAGAGGGTCGTCGGGAGGTCTTTGCGCGGGTCGATGTAGCGGCCGGCGTAGATGTCCAGGTCGCCGTCGTTGTCATAGTCGCCGGCCGCCGCCACGACGACGAAATCCCCGTCGCCCTTTTTCGTGATGCCTGATGTGTCCGTCACCTCGACGAACTTCCGGCGCGAGGCGTCTTGCGCGTCGGGGATGTTTTTGAACAGGCGGCTGCGGTCGGTGAAGCAGCCGAAGAAGACATCCTTGTAGCCGTCGTTGTCGTAGTCGGCGAAGATGCCGACGTTGACGCCGGGCATCGTTTCGGGCAGACCCGCCTGGGTCGTCACGTCGGTGAAGGAGCCGCCGCCCTGATTGCGGTAGAGACGCGGGCGTTCGCCGTCGGCGAAGAAGATGTCGTACCAACCGTCGTTGTCGTAGTCGGTGGTCGAAACGCCGGCCGGGCCATACTTGATGATCTCGAAAGTCTTCGGCTTCCAGGCGGCCGTGAAGAAGTTCGGGTTCATGCGGGAGACGAAATCAATTCCCGCGCTCGACGCCGCGCCGCCGCCCGTCTCGGAGCCGAAGCTCTCGTGCCCCCACAGGTCTGTGAAGCCTTTGCGGTCGCCCGTCACGGTCGTGCCCCGGATCAACTCCTGCTTGCTGATCTTCCACACGCCGCCCTCCGCTTCGAGCCACATGCGAAACAACACCTGTGTCTCGAAGGTTTCTTCGCCGCGCGGAGCCGCGCCCTTCGCCGCGCCGCCGGTTTTGACTTGCGCCGCCTCGCCGCCGCCGCCGCGCGCCTCACGCGTCCCGCGCAGCCACAGGAAAGAGCGGATGACGTAAGACCGGGGGTCGTTAATTTTCTCGACGGTGTCGAGCTTGAATTTGCTTTCTTCGACCTTGCCGAGCGTTTGCACGTAGCGCGAGACCTGCTCGCCCACCTCTCGCTTGCCGAACGGTTTGGCGTCGGCGAGTTTCCACTCGTAGACGCGCACGCCGTCGCGCTCCGATTGGAGTTGCTCCGTCCAGAAGCCCTCGCGGTCGCTGGCATACTTGTCGTCGTAGCAGGCGAGGACTTTGGAGACATCTCCCTTCTCGACGCCCGCGCGATACTCGCCCAGCACCTTCTGCGCCGCCTGCCCCATCTGCGCGAGTTGCTGCGCGCTGGCCTCGATCTCGTTCAGCTTCACGCGCCCCACGAGCACAACCACGAGCAGCATCACTAAAGGGGAACTGTAAAACACAAATCGTTTCTGTCTCTTCGACATAAGTCTTGCCTCCAAACTCTAACCGGCGCCGGGCAGACCTCCCGGCCTCGCCCTCTCCCGCCGAATCCTCAAACCTGAACGGCCGATTAAACCGACAGGCATTCTTCCCTCAACGCTTCAATGAGGCGCGTTGCGTCGCTGAAGCACATCAGGGCATCGCCCCGTCGCCGCTTTTATGCGCCGCGCCGCCGGGCTGCGCGGGGCGCGTCAGTCGTCGCGCCGCCGCCGCCGCCGTCGTCCCGGCCGCGGGTTCGCGGCCTTCCTCGATACGCACCAGGCGATTGACGCCGAGCGCGGCGTTCAGCCGCTCGCCCTCGATGCGCTGCACCAGCCCGCTCGGCCAGTTGATCTCGACGGCCTCGATTTTGTCCGCGTCGCCGAGGCCGAAATGCACCGGCAGCATTGATTCCGAGGCGTAACCCGAACCGGCCTCAACCTGCCGCATCATCGTCTTTCCGCCGGCCGTCAGGCGCACGTGCGCGCCGATGGCGTCGCGGTTGCTGCGCGTCCCGACCAGTTTCAGTTCGACGGCGTTGCCCGACTTGCGCAGATTGTTGACGTAGAGCATGGGCGTCTCGTTGTTGTTGTTGATGACCATGTCGAGGCGGCCGTCGCCGTTGAAGTCGGCCACGGCGACGCCCCGGCTATCCTTGACGCAGTCCGATCCGGTCGGCCGCGCCACGTCCATGAACTGCCCGCCGCCGACATTGGCGAACAGGCAGTTATGCTCGTAGCCGTTCCAAGAGTTGTCGCCGACGAACTCGTGACTGAAGAAGAAGCCCTGTTTGTACTTGTCGATGTGCGCGACCGCGCCACTCGTGAAGGGCAGTCAAAGATCGTCTTTGTTCTTGTTCGTGATCCAGCCGTTGGCGGCGTAGATGTCGAGGTCGGTATCGTTGTCCATGTCGAAGAAGGCCACGCTCCAGCCCCACCCGGCGCGGTTCGTGTGGCTGTTCTTCAGTTCGGAGAACGTCCCGTCGTGGTTGTTGCGGAACAGCGAGTTGCCCTCGCCGATCATCGTGCCGATCTCAGTCCACCCGGAGCCGACGAGGTCGTAGAACTTCTTGTACTCCGGCATGTCGAGCAGCAGCCATTTGGTGCGCGCGACGTTGCGGACGTACTGGCTGACGGTCATGTCCTCGCCGAACCAGCGTTGGTTCGAGTTGATGTTCGAGGTGTAGAGGTCGAGGTAGCCGTCGTCGTCGAAGTCGCCGAAGGTGAGTCCCATGCCGCCGCTGAAGTCGAGCACGCCGGCCTCTTTGGCCGCGTCCGTGAAGGTGCCGTCTCCGTTGTTGCGGAACAGGCACTTGCGCCCGAAGTCGTTGGCGACGGCGATGTCCGGGTCGCCGTCGCGGTCGTAGTCGCCCGCGCCGACGGCGAGCGCCCAGCCCGTGTCGCCCGTCGCGCTCGCCTCCGTCACGTCGCGGAAGCCGCGCCCGCGCTCGTTGTGGAAGAGGCGGTTCGGCCTGCCGTTTTGGGCGAAGAAGGGCAGGCGCGGAACCTCGTTGAAGGCGTCGCCGTAGGTGGCGACGTAAAGATCGACGAAGCCGTCGAGGTCGTAGTCGAGGAAGGTCGCGGCCACGCTCGTCGAGTTGAGGTCGAGACCCATCTGCTGCGAGCGGTCGCTGAAGGTGCCGTCTCCGTTGTTGAGAAAGAACTTGTTCGGCGCGAGGTAGCGGGCGACGAAGAGGTCTGAGTCGCCGTCGTTGTCCACGTCGGCGAAGATGCCCGCGTTGGCTTGATCGATGTGGTCGAGACCGGCCGCGCTCGTCACGTCAACGAACTTGACTTCACCCGCGGCCGGGTCGCCGGTGTTCTGGTAGAGACGGCTGCGCACGCCGTCGGGGAAGAAAATGTCTTGGCGGTCGTCGCCGTCGTAATCCGCCGCGCTCGCGCCGCCGGAGCCGTGTTCGATGATGTCGAACTTCATCCGCGCCGAGTGCTTGGCGGCGTCGAGTTTCGGGTCGCGCGCGTGCCGGAAGTCGATGCCGGCCGCGGCCGGGCTGACTTCGCGGAAGCCGCCGCCGTCGCCCGCCACGCGCAAGCCTTCGATCAACTCGTCTTTGACCACCTTCCACTCGATCTCCGCGCCGGGCGCGGCCTCGTTCGCGAGCGTCCAGCGGTAGAAGTGCCGGTCTTGAAAGATCGCGCCCTGCGGGTCTGCGCCGTCGAGGATGAACTTGACGCGCACCACCACGCGCTTCTCCAGTTCGACTTCCTCGATCATGTCGATCTTCGTCCAGATGTTCTTGACCGAGGAGATGCTCTCGAAGTAGCGCGCGAACTCGCCGTCGAGGTCTGCCTTCGTATAATCGCGCCCGCCGTCGGCGACGACGCGCGAGACCGACACGTCGCTCTCGTTCGCGTCGGGTCGCATCACCCAACTGCCGCGCGCGGGCGAGGCGAAGCGGTCTGAGTAGAGGCGCGCCACCGTCGCGGCGTCCTTCTTCTCGAAGCCTTCCTTGACGGCCTTGCTGTAGTCGCCCAGTAATTTGTTGACCGCCCGGCCGGTGTTGTAAAACCTGGCGTGCTCCTTATCCTTGCGCGCCATCAGGTAGACGGCGACGCTGATGACGAGGCCGACCAGGACGGCCAGCACGGCGAATGTCTTCGCCAGGGTCTTGAGTATTTTCCTCTTCGACATAATTCTTCCTTGCTGTCTCGACTTGTCGCGCGCCGCTCGCACGGGCGCGCGGTTTCAACTTACGAAGTTTTCGCGTGAATCACGCGCGCGAGTTCGGGCGACGATGACAACGGCGCAGACGCGGTCGCCGCCGTAGGCGTTTGAGCCGCGCCGGCCGATGCGAAATCGGTCGGCGCGAAGCCGCCCACGGCGCGCTTGGCGATGGTTTCGGCCACCCGCATGGCCGAGACGATGACGGGCGTGATGCCGCCGCCGGGCTGCGTCCAGTGGCCGACGAAGTAAAGGTTTTTGACGAGGCCGTTGACGGCCGGGCGGTGCGCGCCGAGTTGGTCGGGCGACATCTGCCAACCGAGCATCGCCCCGCGCCGGTTGAGCGTGAAGCGGTGCGAGGTGTGCGCCGACGCGCTCAAGCAAACCTCGACCTTCTCGGAGAAGCCCGGCATCACGCGCTCCAGGTTCGACAAGATGTAGCGTTCGACCGCCGCCTTGTGCGCCGCCCAGTCCGTGACCGCGTCGAAGTCCACGTCCGTGAGTTTTTGCACGATGACGATGTGCCCGCCGGGAGGGGCGAGCGACGGGTCGAACAGCGTGGGCACGAAGATTTTGAAGGCGTCGGTCGCCACGTCGTCCGAGTTCCAGGAAGACCAGTGATAGCCTTCCGCCTCGCGCAGCGTCTCGGTCGGCATGCCCCGCAGGCCGACGTGCGTGAGAAAGCAGGGGTGCGAGAGACGCAATCCCCTCATCGCTTCGAGTTGCTTGGCCTCGACGTGTTCCGCGCCCACCATCCGTTCGAGCGTCAGCAGCAGGTCGGAGTTGGAGACGACCACGCCCGCGTTGACGCAGGCGACGCGCCGCGCGCCGCGCGCCCCCGTCTCGATCTCCACGCCCCGCGCCGTCTTGCCGCGCACGAGGATGCGGCGGACGGTTGAGTTCATCAGGATGTGGCCGCCGCGCTCCTCGAATTTCTGCGCCAACTCGTCGGCGAAAGCCTGCGAGCCGCCGCGCGGGTAGTAGTTGCCGAGGAAGTAGGAGAGGCGCAGCATCGAGTCGAAGACGAAGGAGGTGCGGGAGGGCGGCGCGCCCCAGTGGCCGCAATCGCCCGCGAGCAGCAGCTTGAGTTTCGGATCGGTGAAATAGCGTTCGAGCGCCTCGCGCACCGTCATCGAGCGAAACGGGTCGAGCCGCGCGGTCGGCCGCCAGCGGAAGTATTCGAGCAGCCCGTGGAGGTAGACCTCGCGCACGACGGCGAAGAAATCGTCGAGCGCGCGCGCCTCGGCGGGAAACTCCGCCTTGAGCTTCGACAAGTACTCGTCGAAATCGGCGGGCACGGAGAAGCTCGAACCGTCCGGGAAGTGGAAATGATCCACCGGGTTCATCTTGACCCAGCCGCCCGTCAGCCCCAGTTCGCGCATCAGCCGACCCGTGATCGTGGCCGTGTTGCCGAGCAGCGGGTAGAAGTGCGTGGCGGCGTCGAAGGTGTAACCGCCGCGCCGGAAGGTGCTGCAATAACCGCCGACCATGTAGTGCTGTTCGACGAGCAGCACGCGCAGCCCGTCGCGCGCGAGCAGGTTCGCGCAGACCAGCCCGCCGATGCCCGCGCCGATGATGACGGCGTCGTAGGCTTCCGCCGGCGACCGATCTCGCAAACCTGTGAATGGCCTTTTCATTTTGTTAGCCGTGAGCCGTCAGCTTTCAGACAATCGACTTCCGTCGTCAGGCTTGACTCGCGCGAGGACGAAAGCTGATCGCCGGAGGCCGCGGGTCGAACGCTTTCTTCCGGCCTGTTGCGCCCGTAGGTTTCGTGCGCCTGCACGAACTCTCCGCTGGCGATGGCCGCGCCCATCGAAATCTCCCCGGCGAGCAGGGTGGCGGCGACGATCTCGGCAAACTTGGCGGCGCGCCCCGTCCCGGCGCAGCCGAGCATCTCAAGGCACTCGCGGCTCGTGCCCAGCCCCGTGCCGCCGCCCACGGTGGCGACCGTCAAGGCGGGCAGCGTGACGCTCACGTAGCAGTCGCCTTCGCTCGTCGTCTCGAAGTTGGTGATGCCGACCGATGAGTTGACGATGTTGGCGACATCCTGACCGCATGCGATAAAGATCGCGGCCAGCCCGTTGGCGTAGTGCCCGTTGTAGCCGATGGCGTTCGCCTGCACATGGCCGAGCATCGTTTGCCGCCACATGTCGGCGAGTTGTGCGGGGGTGGTGTGCAGGTACGCGCCGACCACCTTCGCGGGCAGGAGCGCGCCCGCCACCACCTTCTTGCCCTTGCCGCCCGCGAGCAGCGACCCCGTGGCGCGCTTCTCCGAACTGAAGCCGCTGAAGACGTGGAAACGGCGCGCCCGGCTGTGCCGCATGATCCAGCGGCACGCCGCCTCGGTCGCCTTCACGATCATGTTCATGCCCTGCGCGTCGGCCGTGTGGTAGCAGAAGTTGACGATACATTCGCGCCCGATGGGGTGGCATTCGAGCCGGAGCAGACGGCCGTGGCGCGTGGTGGCCTCGGCCTCGGCGCGAATCGAATCGAACCGCGCATCGAGTTGCAGCGCGAACTCGTGCGCTTCGCCGACGCCGTCGAAAGAGAAGATCGGAGAGACGCGATTTTCGTCTGCGTGAATGCGCACGCTTGCGCCGCCGGCGCGCGCCAGCGCGGCCATCCCGCGTTCGTAAGAGCGGACGAGCGCGCCCTCGGTCGTTGCCAGCGGGACGTAGAAGGCGCCGTTCGCGTGCTCGCCGTTGACGACGAGCGGCCCCGCCACGCCGAGCGGCATCTGCGCCGCGCCGATTGGGTTCTCGATGTTGCCGCGCATCTCCTCGCCGGGGACGGAGTGCGCGCCGACATGCGCGAGGCGGCAGCCGGTCTTCTCCTCGACCCACGCGCGCCGCCGCTCGACGTGCTCCGGGGCATAGCCCTGCCCCTTCATCCTCGGCACGAGGGCGAGCGCGGCCAGTTCGGCGTTGAGAGCGGTGGACATGAGACGCTGACTCCCGGATGCAAGTTCCGGCGCGGACTTCCCGCCGGGCGAAAACGATCAGGACGGCTCGACGAGGACGACCTCGTAATCGAACTCCTTTTCACGTAAGAACATGATGATCCGCTCGAAGGCTTCGTACTTGTCCGCGCCCTTCGTGCGGAGCGTTATCTTGCCGCCGTCGCCCTGACAGACGATGCGAAACCGCGGAAGTTTTCGTTGCCGCGCGCGGGGCGCGCCCGCCACAACCGCGGCGACGCGGGGGACTTCCGGCAGGGTCACGGCGTACATATGCGTTCGGACTCCTTACTCTCCGCGCCTGCTCGCTTCGGGGATTGGCCGGGCGGGACGTGATGCGTCGAAAGACAAACGGGAAGCCGTCGCTTCAGTTAAACTCTTCGCGCCGCGTGAAGATGAGCGAGCAACAGTGGCCGTCCAACCCGACCGAGTTGAGGAGCGCGACGCTCACATCGGCGGCCTGACTGGCCGCGCCCGCCAGCGAGAGCGTGAAGTCCGTTTCGAACTCTTCCAGGCGCGGGATGCCGGGAAGCACGCCGCCGCTCATCGTTTCGAGCATGCTCGCCGCCTGCAACCCGCCGGACGCGCCGAGCGTCTCGCCGAGCATCGACTTGATGGCCGTGACGGGCATCGTCCGTGCATGACTGCCGAAGAGTTTCGCGATGGCCTGCGCCTCGTGGCGGTCGCCGCCGGGGCTGCCGTTGGCCGATGCGCTGAGGCAATCCACCTGATAAGGCAACATCTCGGCGTCGAACAAGGCGAGGCGCATCGAGCGCGCGATGGCCTCCACGGATTTCTCCTCGTCTCTCCCGCGCGAACAGTCGTAGGCGCAGCCCGTCCCGCTCACTTCCGCGAGCACGCGCGCGCCGCGCTCGCGCGCCGACTCCGCATCTTCCAGCATCAGGAGCGCGGCGCCCTCGCCGAGAGCCGAGCCGTTGCGCCGCGCGTCGAACGGGATGGGGAAATGGTTCTCGTGATCGTTCGAGCGGCAGAGCAGCCCGGCGCGGTCGAACCCGTAGAAAGACTCGAAGCACAACTCTTCCGCGCCCCCCGCGAGCAAGGCGCGCTCGCGCCCGCAACGGATCAAGTCGGCGGCGTAGGCGATGGCTTGCAGCCCGGAAGTGACGCCGGTCGAGACGGTCGTATTCACGCCGCGCAGGTTGTGCAGGATGGCGGTCTGGCCGGCGGCGGCGTTGATGACGGTATTGGAGAAGTCCATCGGGCTGGCGTAGGAAGGCCCGGCGTTGAGCGCGCGGCGGTCGAACTCGGAAATGGTGTGGACGCTGCAAAACATCGTGCCCAGCACCAGCCCCACCTCTTGCTCCGCACGCATCTGCGTCGTGCAGCCGCCGTCGTCCAAGGCCAACTGCGCCGCCGAGGCCACGAGCCGCGAAGTGCGGTCGAGCGGGCGCAAATTTCGGCGGCCGAGATACTTCTGGGCGTCGAATTCTTTGACCTCGCCGCCGAGCGGGCAGCCGAGGAGCGCGGTGTCGAACAACTCGACCGGCCGGACGCCGCTGCGCCCCTCGCACAGCATCGCGTGCATCCCGGCGGGCGTGTCGCCCAGCGACGAGATGACACCCGCGCCTGTAATCACGACCCTTCTCATAGTGCTCACATCTTGTATTTCCTGAGGACGAGCGAAGCGTTGTTGCCGCCGAAGGCGTAGGCGTTATTCATCGCCACGTTGACCGTGTGCGCGCGTGCGTGGTTCGGCACGTAGTCGAGGTCGCACTCCGGGTCGGCGGCGTCGAGGTTGATGGTCGGCGGGATGCGGTCGTCGTGAACGGCGAGCGCGCAGACCGCCGCTTCGATGGCCGAGGCCGCGCCCATCGTGTGACCGAGCATGGATTTGACCGAACTCATCGGGACGCGGTAAGCGTGCTCTTTAAAGAGACTCTTGACGGCGATGGTTTCGAGCCGGTCGTTGGTCAGCGTGCCCGTGCCGTGCGCGCTGATGTAGCTGACCTCTTCGGGGCGCGTGCCGCTCTCTTCGAGCGCCTGCCGCATCGCGCGCGCCGCGCCGTCTCCTTCGGGGTGCGCCGCCGTCATGTGGTGCGCGTCGCAGGACAGCCCGTAGCCGGCCACCTCCGCGTAGATGTGCGCGCCGCGCGCGACGGCGCGCTTGAGCGGCTCCAGCACGAGCACGCCCGCGCCCTCGCCCGGAATCATGCCCTTGCGGTTGCGGTCGAAGGGCTGGCAGATTTCCGGCGCGACCGCGCCGAGGCGGGCGAAGCCCGTGTAGGTGATGCGTG
>DASQNL010000248.1:0-7733 GCA_035644995.1 Pyrinomonadaceae bacterium
TAGGTGATAAGAAGTTTTCACCCATCACCCATCACTCATCACTTATCACTGAGGTTTGAGATGGCACAGAAAGATAGAGCAGAAGTTCGCAGGGCGGTGCATAAGCGCATTCGCCGCAAGGTGTCGGGGAGCGCACAGCGCCCGCGCCTGACGATCTACCGCAGCCTGAACCACATCTACGCGCAGATCATCGACGACGAGCAGGGGCGCACCATCGCCGCCGCCTCGACGACCGAGAAAGACCTGCGCGGCGCGACGGGCGGAAACGTCGATGCCGCCGTGCGCGTCGGCCGTGCGATTGCCGAGCGCGCTTTGTCGAACGGCATCGAGAGCGTCGTTTTCGACCGCGGCGGCTATCGTTACCACGGGCGCGTGAAGGCTCTGGCCGACGCCGCGCGCGAGGCCGGGTTGAATAAGAATGAGGCGGCGGCACAGCAGCAGCCGGAGCAATCCGCGGAAGCAGCGGGACAGGAACAGTAATGCGACAACCCACACATAGAATTTCAGCGCAGGGACTTGACCTCAAAGATCAGGTCATCTCGATCAACCGCGTGACCAAAGTGGTCAAGGGCGGTAAAAACATGAGTTTCGCCGCGCTCGTCGTGATCGGCGACGAATCGGGGCACGTCGGCTTCGGCAGCGGCAAGGCGCGCGAAGTGCCGCTCGCCATCAAGAAGGCCATCGAGTCGGCGAAGAAGAACTTGATCCGCGTGCCGCTCATCAACAACACGCTGCCGCACCAGTTGATCGGTAAATACGGCGCGGGGCGCGTGATGATGAAACCGGCCTCGGAAGGCACGGGCGTGATCGCGGGCGGCGCGGTGCGCGCCATCATGCAGGCCGTCGGCGTCCACGACGTGCGCACCAAAATCCTCGGCTCAACCAACCCGCATAACGTCGTGCGCGCCACCTTCGACGGGCTGCTGAATATGAAAGACCCGATGGAACTGGCGCGCCTGCGCGGCAAGCAGGTCGAAGAATTATAAGTTTCAAGTTTCAGGTTCCAAGTTTCAAGACTGAGGTTTGAAGTTCTGTAACCTGAAACTTGAAACCTGAAACTTGAAACCCTTGAGAGGATTTATGGCAGAGCAGAATCAAGAACAGACGAGCGGCGGCAAGATTCGGATTCAGTATTACCGCAGCTTCATCGCCTTCCCGAAGACGCAGAAAGAGATCGTGCGGAGCATCGGGCTGACGAAGATGAACCAGATCGTGGAACGGCCGGATACGCCCTCCATGCGCGGCGTCGTCGCCAAAGTGCCGCACCTGTTGCGAATCATCGAGTAGGAGAATTAGTAAATCTTGCATCGTCAGTCGTCGGTAGAAGCAATCGGTTTTCTCTCCGGACGATGCACGATGCACGATTCACGAGGTATTGATCATGGCTATCGGTCTTAATAATCTACACGCCACGGCGGGTTCGACGCACAAGAAGAAGCGCGTCGGGCGCGGCCCCGGTTCGGGTCTCGGCAAGACGGCGGGTCGCGGCAACAAAGGTCAGAAATCGCGTTCGGGCTACTCGGCCAAGATCGGTTTTGAAGGCGGCCAGATGCCCTTGCAGCGTCGCCTGCCGAAACGCGGCTTCACCAATATCTTCAAGAAGCAGTGGATCGAGGTCAGCCTCGCGTCGCTGGAAAAGAGTTTCGAGGCGAACGAGGAAGTGACGCCGGAGTTGATGCACGAGCGCGGCGTGATCGCCAAAGGCAAGCGCGACGTGGTGGTGCTCGGCACGGGCGACATCTCGAAAGCCCTGCGCGTCTCGGCGCATCGCTTCACGAAAAGCGCGCGCGAGAAGATCGAGTCGGCGGGCGGCGCGGTCACCGTGATCGATAAACACCCCGCCGACGCGACGGCGGAAGCTCCCGCGCCGCCGCAGTAGTAGTAGCAGCAGTAATAGACAAGCCGCCGCGAGTCGCGGCCGCCCGGTTTCGCGCCGGCACGAGCACATGAGAAAAAGCCCGAAGACGCAGAGAGCGTGTGCGCTGAAAGATTTCGGCGTCTGCCCTGCGTCTTTAGCGTTCTTGAGAAAGCGCGTTCCGTGCCTCGGTCTCAGAGCGCGGGCGCGAGGTGAGGTTGAAAATTCGACGGGCGCATGACGGGCGCGGCCGGTTGGCCGCCCCGATGGTTCTGTTTTAAGCTAGCGGCCGCTCGTCGTTAGTCCAAAGTCTCTCGAAAGAAGCACTCTTATGGAAAAGTTTTTCGCCGCCGTCCGCAACATGTTTCAGGTGCCCGATCTGCGCAGGCGCATCGGCTTCACGCTCGGCCTGCTGGCGATCTATCGCCTCGGCGCGCACGTCACCGCACCCGGCATCAATAAGGATCAACTCGCGCGCGTGTGGGGCGACGTGGGCAATACGCTGCTCGGCGTGCTCGATCTCTTTTCCGGCGGAAACTTTCAGACCATCTCGGTCTTCGCGCTCGGCGTGACGCCCTACATCACCGCCTCCATCATCCTGCAACTGATGACCACGGTCTTCTCGCAGTTGAAGAAATTGCAGGAGGAAGGCGAGGCCGGGCGACAGAAGATCAACCAGTACACGCGCTACCTGACCGTGGTGCTCGCCGGTTTCCAGACTTCCATCGTCGCGCGCTGGCTGCAAGCCAACGGCGTCGGCGACCCCGGCTGGGGCTTCCTCGTCACGACCGTCATCACGCTCACCACCGGCACGGTCTTCGTGATGTGGCTCGGCGAACAGATCACCGAGCGCGGCATCGGCAACGGCATCTCGCTGCTTATCTTCGCGGGCATCGTCATCGGCTTGCCGAGCGGCCTGGCGCAGGTGGCGACGCGTTTGCGCGGCGGCGTGGCGATGGAAGTGATCGGCGTGCTCGCGCTCTGCGCCATGCTCGTTTTGCTCATCGCGTTCATCGTTTTCGTCGAGCAGGCGCGGCGCAAGGTTCCCATCAGCTACGCCAAGCGGCACGTCGGGCGTCAACTCGTCGGCGGGCAACAGACGGTGATGCCGCTCAAGATCAACATGGCGGGCGTGATCCCGGTCATCTTCGCATCTTCGATGCTGGCCTTCCCGCAGACGATCTTGCAGTTTATCCAGTACGACCCGGCCGCGCCTGAATCCTGGCGCAGCCGCGTCCACCTGTTCTTCCAGTCGTTCCACGGCGGCGACCCCTATTACGAACTGTTTTTCCTGTCGCTCATCGTCATCTTCACCTTCTTCTACATCACGATCATCTTCAACGTGGAAGAGGTGGCGGACAATTTGCGCAAGCACGGCGGCTTCATCCCCGGCATCAGACCCGGTCGGAACACCGCGGAGTTTTTGAACACGATCCTGACGCGCCTGACGACCGTCGGCGCGATCTACCTCGCGCTCGTCGCGTTCGTGCCGCAGATCATGCTCAGCGGATTCAACGTCGGGCGTCTGCCGTTCGTCGGCGGGCGGATGGAAGACTTCTTCAGCAGCACGCCGGGGCTGGGGTGGATTCCGAGCGGCATGGGTTATAAATTTTACTTCGGCGGCACGTCGTTGCTGATTCTCGTCGGCGTCGCGATGGACACCGTGGCGCAGATCGAAGCGCAACTCGTGATGCGCAACTACGAAGGTTTCCTCGGAGCGGGAAGCCGTTTGCGCGGGCGCAGAACCTAAAAGAATTGATTCATTGATTCATTTGTTCATTGAATCAATGAATTAATGAGTAAATGAATCAATGAGCAAGATCGTCGTCTTAATGGGCGCGCCGGGCGCGGGCAAGGGAACGCAGGCGCGTCTGCTGCAAGAGCGTCTCGGCTTGCCGCAGATTTCGACGGGCGACATGTTTCGCGAACTTGCCAAAGCGGAGACGCCGCTGGCCGCCGAGGTGCGCGCCGTGCAGGCTTCGGGCAGACTGGTTTCCGACGATCTCGTCATACGCATCGTCCACGAGCGCACCGGGCGCGCAGACTGCAAGCGCGGCTACATCCTCGACGGCTTCCCGCGCACGACGGCGCAGGCCGCGATGCTGGAAAAACTGGCGGTCGAGCAGGGCAACAAGATTCACGCCATCCTCGTCGATGTGCCTTTTGAACTTTTAGAACAACGCGCGACGGGGCGTCGCAGTTGTCCGGTGTGCGGCGAGATTTATAACGTCTATTTCAAGCCGCCGCAGGTCGAAGGTTTCTGCGACCTGCACCCGGACGCGCCGCTCGCGCACCGCACCGACGACACGGCGGAAAAAATCCGCGTCCGGCTGGCGACTTACGAGGAGCAGACTAGCCCCCTGCTCGACTATTACGAAGCGTCGCACCGCCTCCAGCGCGTGGACGGCACGCGCGCGCCGGAAGCGATTTACGCGGACATTGAAAAGGTAGTAACAGGCGACAAGTGACGGGCAACAAGTTAAGACCCGGAATCGGTCTTAATCCTGTCGCCTGTGAGCTGTCATCCGTCACTGTTTTATGATCATCGGGAAGTCGAAAAAAGAGTTGGAGAAGATGCGCGCGGCGGGGCGGTTGGCAGGATTGGTGCGCGAGGAGTTGCGGCGCATGGCGCGCCCCGGCGTCACCACGCTCGACCTCGACCGCGCCGCCGAGCGGTTGATCCTCGAAGCGGGCGCGAAGCCCACGTTCAAGGGCTATCACGGGTATCCCTATTCGATTTGCGCGTCGGTCAACGAGCAGGTCGTGCACGGCTTCCCGTCGGATTACGTGCTCGCCGACGGCGACATCATCTCGATTGACGTGGGTGCGACCCTTGACGGATTCGTCGGCGACACGGCGACGACCGTCCCCGTCGGGCAGGTCAGCGAAGACAAACTCCGCCTGATTCGCGTGGCGGAGGAAAGTCTGGAACGCGCCATCGAGCAGTGCCGCCACGGCAAGCACTTGGGCGACATCGGCTGGGCGGTACAGGAGTACGCCGAAGCAGAGGGTTACTCGCTCGTGCGCGATTACGGCGGCCACGGCATCGGCCGGAAGATGCACGAAGACCCGCACATCCCGAATTACGGGCGGCCGGGAACGGGCACGAAGATCAAAAACGGCTACGTTTTCGCCGTCGAACCGATGCTCAACATGGGCACGCATCACACGAAGACTCTGGCCGACGGTTGGACGGTGGTGACGGTTGACGGGCGGCCGAGCGCGCACGTCGAACACACGATTGCCATCACGGAAGAAGGGCCGCAAGTGTTTACGCGCGTGCCGGAAGAGATTGAGAGGCGACATGTTGCCGCCGCGGCGATACCGGCCTGAGGCGGGCGGAGCGTCTCCGGCTTGGCATAAAGCCAATGCCGTGTTAATATGCGCAGTTTGCCGAGACTGGCAATTTTAAATCTATCGGAAAGCGGGTCGGGTGGCGGACGAGAGTTGTCTGGCCGCCAGCCGGTCAGGCTTTCGCCTCCGGTTAGAGTCGAAGCCGGAAATTCCGGTGGAAAAGGTGGACGGGTTATGAAAGTAAGGGCTTCAGTTAAAAAAATGTGCGACAACTGCAAGGTCATCCACCGCAAAGGCGTGGTGCGCGTGATCTGCACGAATCCGAAGCACAAACAGCGACAAGGCTAATCGTTAATTTCAAATTTGAGATTTCAAATCTCGGATTTTTAAAGGTTGGAGAGAAGACATGGCTCGTGTGGTTGGCGTCGATCTTCCGGTGAACAAACGCGTTGAAGTCGGCCTTACATATATCTACGGCATCGGGCGTTCGCGCTCGAAGTCTATCCTGCTAGAGGCGGGCATCAATCTCGATACGCACGTGCGCGATCTGGACGAGGAGCAACTCGGCCGCATCCGCTCGATCATCGAGGGTCAGGGCGATGTCGAAGGCGACCTGCGCAAGCGCGTGCAGATGGACATCAAGCGTCTGATGGACATCGGCGCGTATCGCGGGTTGCGGCATCGGCGCGGGCTTCCCGTTCGCGGCCAGCGCACGCACACCAACGCGCGCACCCGCAAGGGGCCGCGCCGCGCGACCATCGCCAAGAAAAAAGCGCCCGGCAAGAAGTAGCGGGGAGCAGTTAGCCGTTAGCTATTAGCTGTTAGCTTTTTGTCTGATAGCGTGCGGCAGAGGTTTACATGAGGGCGGTGGCTGTTTAGGTTTGGCTGACAGCTAATCGCCAAAAGCTAAGAGCGGATTTATGGCAAAAGGAACACCGGCAGGCGGGAAGAAAAAGACTTTCCGCAAGAAAGAGAAGAAGAACATTCCGAACGGGATCGCCTTCATCGCGGCGTCTTTCAACAACACCATGATCTCGATCACGGACTTGGAAGGCAACCTCATCGCGCAGTCGTCTTCGGGCGCGCGCGGCTTCCGCGGTTCGCGTAAAGGCACGCCGTTCGCCGCGCAGCAGGCGGCCTACGAGGCGGCGCAGAAGGCGAAAGACGCCGGGATGCAGCAATGCGAAGTGCGCGTCAAAGGGCCGGGCGGCGGGCGCGAGTCGGCCATCCGCGCGATCAACAACGCGGGCATCCGCGTCACCTTGATCCGCGACACGACGCCGATCCCGCACAACGGTTGCCGCCCGCCGAAGCGGCGCAGAGTTTAACGTAGCAGTTAGCTATTAGCTGTTAGCTTTTAGCCAGACGAGAACAAATCGCTGGTTTTGCTGATAGCTGAAAGCTGATGGCTAAAAGCTAATCGACCTAAAGGATGAAGGGTCGCGGTCGCCGGGTGGGCGCGTGCGGTCTGTAAACTTTTCCGTCTTAACCATTAGACTGGAGGCAGAAAGAAGTGGCTAGGTATAGAGCCGCGGTGTGCCGTTTGTGCCGCCGCGAAGGTGCGAAATTATTTTTGAAGGGCGACAAGTGTTACAAGCCCTCATGTCCGATTGAAGCGCGCGGCACGCAGCCGCCCGGTCAACACGGAAACTCGCCGCGGCGCGGCAAAGCCCTCGTCGGCTACGGCCAGCAGTTGCGCGAGAAGCAGAAGGTCAAGCGCATCTATTTCATTCTCGAAGGTCAGTTCCGCAACTACTTTGAAAAGGCCGCCCGCCAGAAGGGCATCACGGGCGAAAACCTGCTCGTCCTCTTGGAGCGCAGGCTCGATAACGCCGTCTACCGCGCGGGCTTCTCCACTTCGCGGCGGCAAGCGCGCCAGTTGGTCAATCACGGCCACATCGAAGTGAACGGGCGGAAAGTCGACATCCCCTCTTTTCAGGTGAAAGCCGGAGACGTGGTGACGGTACGCGAGACGAGCCGCAAGAACGCGCACATCGAAGGCGCGTGGCAGACGGCCGCCGGCCGTGGTCGCCCCTCGTGGCTCGCGCCCGCCGAAGGCGCGGACATGGGCGCGCGCGTGGCGAGTTTGCCGACGCGCGACGACATCGACCGTTCAATCAACGAGCAACTCATCGTCGAACTTTACAGCAAGTAACCTCCGCGCGGGTGGCGGCGGCCGACTGTTTTCGCGCATGTCGAAAGAGGACATGCTGAGGCGGCGGTCGCCCCTCCTGCGCACACCGGCTTTCAATAACAGCCAGAGGGTCGAAAAAATATGGCTATGGATCAAAATAATCTCTGGACAGGATTTCAAATGCCGCGCCGCCTGGCGGTCGAGAATGAGACGTTGACCGACCGCTACGGGCGTTTCTCCGCGCAGCCTTTCGAGCGCGGTTTCGGCACCACCATCGGCAACAGCTTGCGCCGCGCGTTGCTCTCTTCGATTGAAGGCGCGGCCATCACGGCGGTCAAGATCGAGGGCGTCGAGCACGAATTCTCTTCCATCAGCGGCGTCGTCGAAGACGCCACGGACGTGATCTTGAATCTCAAGCAGATTCCGATCAAACTGCACGGCGGCGAGGCC
>DASQNL010000249.1:0-25613 GCA_035644995.1 Pyrinomonadaceae bacterium
GGCGCGATTCTGGAGGCGTCGGAGTTCCTCGGCCAGTTGTCCGTGCGCGTCTCGCCCGCGCGCGTCGTCGCGGTCTGCGAGTTTCTGAAGCGGGATGCGGAGTCGCCGTTCGATTATCTCTCCGATCTCACCTGCGTCCACTTTCCCGAAAACGCCGACGCGCCTTTCGAGGTCGTCTATAACCTCTATTCGATCAGCGCGAACGCGCGTGTGCGGCTGAAAGCGCGGACGACGGATGCGGCGGGCATCGAGAGCGTGACGGGCGTGTGGCCGGCGGCCAACTGGATGGAGCGAGAGGTCTACGATCTGTTCGGCGTGCAGTTTTCGGGTCACCCGGACTTGCGCCGCATACTTCTGCCGCCCGATTGGGAAGGCCACCCGCTGCGTAAGGATTATCCGCTCGAACCCGTCGAGAACAACTGGACGACCAAGCACTTGCCGGAGTTCACGGACGTGCAGCGCGAGCAACTCGAACAACGCCGCGCCTACGGCCTCGAAGCCCTCTCCACGCCGAACGAACGGCGCGTCCGCGACATCTTCCGCGCGGGCAAAGAAGTGATGCCGCTCGATAGAAAATGAAAACTGTCCGTTGTCAGTCGTCAGTTGTCCGTTGTTTGTGATCGGGCAACTTGTACGCTGAAGATGAAAAATTCAAGCCGGGTCAAACGAAAACAACTGACAACTGACAACGGACTACTGACCGCTTATGCATCAGGTAGAAGTCGCCACCACGCAAGAGACCCTGCTGGACAGCCCCGAAATGGTGCTGAACATGGGGCCGCAGCATCCTTCGACGCACGGCGTGTTGCGCGTCGTGCTGAAACTCGACGGCGAGACGGTTATCGATCTCGATTGCGACATCGGCTACCTCCATCGCGGCATGGAGAAGATCGCCGAGAATCGTCTCTACCCGATGATCGCGCCCTACTGGGACAGGCTCGATTACATCGCCGCCGTCTCGAACGGCCTGCTCTGGGTGGAGACGGTCGAACAGATGTTGGGACTCGAAGTGCCGCCGCGCGCGCATTACATCCGCACCGTCCTGACGGAACTCAACCGCATCTCTTCGCACCTGCTCTGGCTCGCCACGCACGGCCTCGACATCGGTTCGTTCACCGTCCTCCTGTGGGCTTTGCGCGAGCGCGAGGAGATTCTGAAAATTTTCGAGCGGCAATTCGGCGCGCGCCTCACGTGCCACGCCTGGCGCATCGGCGGGATGCCGAACGACACCTACGACGGCTTTACGGAAGACGTGACGCAGTTCGTCGATAACTTCCCGCACCGGCTGGCGGAGTATGAAACGCTCCTTTCGGAGAATCGCATCTGGCTCGGCCGCACCGTCGGCATCGGCGTCATCTCGGCCGCGGACGCCATCGCCATCGGCCTCTCCGGCCCGGCTCTGCGCGGGTCGGGCGTCGCGTGGGACATCCGCAAATCGCGGCCTTACGCCGCCTACGCCGACATGGAATTCGAGGTGCCCGTCGGCGAAAACGGCGACACGTATGATCGTTACCTCGTCAGGCTCGAAGAGATGCGGCAATCGCGTCTCATCGTGCAGCAGGCTCTCAAGCGGATGCCGGACGGCCCCGTCAATGCGAAAGTGCCGAAGATCATCAAGCCGCCCGCCGGCGACTACTATCATTCGATTGAAGGGCCGAAGGGCGAGATCGGCTGCTACCTCGTCTCCGACGGGTCGAACCGCCCGGCGCGCGTGCGCGTCCGCCCGCCCTGTTTGATCAACTTGCAGGCGTTGCGCCAGATGTGCCTCGGCCACCTCGTCGCCGATGTCGTCGCCATCATCGGCACGCTCGACATCGTGCTCGGCGAAATTGACAGGTGAAGCGTCAGTCGTCCGTGGTCAGTTGTCAGTTGCATGCGACCATCACGCAAGTTGCTAAAGATTGACTTGAACAACTGACCACGGACGACTGACCACGGACGTTTTATGAGAGTTGTTCGCCTCGTTGTGCAAGAGATGACCCGCGAGCGGTTCGCGCCGTATGGGATTTTGCTCGACAGCCGGGGGTCGGTGGAGATCGATTTGGGGACGGGCGCGCCGAGCTTGACGGGTGCGACGAGCGAGCGGCGCGCGTTCGAGTTCCAATTCATGGCGCGGCACAGGCGCACGATGCAGGTCTTTTCGCCGCTCGCCTCTTCACGGTCGATCATCTGCGTTGCGCCGCCGACGGACGCCGACGCGCCGGCGGTCGAGGCGGTCGTCGCATTTCTCGTCAACGGGCATCTGCCCTATGCGTATCACAAGGGCACGTGGCACACGCCGCCCTTCGCCGTCGCCGAGTGGTCTTCTTACCTCGTCATCGACCGCGCCGGAACGCTCGACAGCGATTACGAGTTGGTTGATATGAAGGCCGTCCACGACTGCACTTTCGAGATCGAAGTTTAGAATGATTTCCTCAGAACAGGGACAAACGGAAGTGAGGCGGAGTAAATGAGCACTGACCGCACAACCGAAATACTTAACTACCTGAGCGCGATTAGTCGTGAGGTCGGGGAAATTCGCACGGAAATGAACAGTCTCCGCGCAGACATGAATGCTCGTCTTGATCGTCTTGAAACCGGGGTGACTCGCATCGGGCGCGAGCAGCGTTCACAGGGACAAAGACTAGACCGTATTGAAGGGATGTTGTTGATCATGCGCGGCGACGTTAGTGAATTACAGGATCGCGTTGATACGCTCGAAGGTAAACAAGCCTAGTTAAAGAATCTTGCTATGGACATGCTCGCATTATTCGCGCCGCCGGAGTTAATCAACGGACTGCTGCTCAAGCTCCGGCTGGGGCAGGAGACGATCAATTACGTCGTGTGGCCGTTTATTCAGGTGGGCGCGGTCATCACCGGCATCGCCGTCTGGGCGGCCTATGCGACGTATCTCGAACGCAAGATTTCCGCCTTCATGCAGGCGCGGCTGGGGCCGATGCGCGTCGGGCCGTGGGGGCTGTTGCAGCCCATCGCCGACGCCATCAAACTCTTGACCAAAGAAGACCTCAAGCCCGACCGCGCCGACACTTACATCTTCTTCTTCGCGCCGTTCATCTCCGTGGTGGCCGCCTTCGTCGTCTTCGTCGTGATCCCGTTCGCGCCGGATTGGGGCGTGATCACGGACATCAACATCGGCCTCTTGTTCGTGCTCTCCGTCTCGTCGGTGGGCGTGCTCGCCTTGATCCTCGCCGGGTGGGCTTCCAACTCGAAGTACGCGCTGCTGGGCGGGTTGCGCTCGTCGGCGCAGATGGTGTCATACGAGGTGGCGATGGGCATGGCGCTCATCGGCGCGCTGATGTTCTCGCGCACGCTCTCTCTGTCGGGCATCGTCTCGGCGCAGGGGTTGGATTCCGTCTGGTACATCTTCTACCAGCCGCTCGGCTTCATCATCTTTTTGATCAGCGGCATCGCGGAGAACAATCGCGCGCCGTTCGACCTGCCGGAAGCGGAGTCGGAACTCGTCGCCGGTTTCCACACGGAATATTCCGGGATGCGCTGGTCGCTTTTTTTCATGGCGGAGTACGCGGCGATGATCGTCGTCTCGGCCATCGCCACCTCGGTGTTTCTCGGCGGATGGTATTTCCCCGGCATCTGGCGGCTCGGCATCAATTACCCGCACCTGTTCGTCGCCTTAAGCCTCGCCGTCTTCCTGTCGAAGATGGCCGTGCTGCTCTACGTCTATTTCTGGCTGCGCTGGACGTTCCCGCGCTACCGCTACGATCAATTGATGGACTTGGGCTGGAAGTGGATGATCCCGGCCGCCCTTCTCAACATCACGCTCACGGCCATCGCGGTCTTCACCGTGCAGGCGCTCGACGGCTGGCGCGGCATGAACACGGTGGAATCAATCGCGCGCGGCGTGAATCTGACGTGGGAGGGCAAACTGATCATGATCGCGTTCGGCGCGTTCGGCGTCTTCGTCGCCGCCGGGATGCTCTCATACATCAACCACGGCGCGCGCGACTTCAACTTGAAGAAGCAGCGCGTCGGCATCCGGCTCGTCAGCCCGCCCAAAGGTCAGACGGCGGTGGCGAGCGCGGCCACGGCGGCGGAATAGAAGTTTCAAGTTTCAGGTTGCAGGTTTCAAGTCCGAAAAGGTCTAGCGGGTTTTAACTTGAAACCTGAAACTTGAAACTTGAAACCTTTAGATTTGAAACTTGAAACCTGAAACTTGAGGGGTGTTTATGCCGGAAGTTTATGTTCCAGAGGCGACGTGGAAAGAGAAGTTGAAGCGGTTCTTCCTGCTCGATCTGATTTCGGGTTTGAAGTTGACGCTCAAGTTCAACCTCGGCGCGTTGACGGATAAGGATTCGGTGGCGGGCAAGGGGATTTACACGGAGCAGTATCCGAAGGTGCGCGCCGAAGTCGCGCCGCGCTTCCACGGCGCGCCGCGCCTCAACATGGACCCGGAAACCTACGAGACGCTCTGCATCGCCTGCAACCTCTGCGCGCTGGCCTGTCCCGAAGATTGCATCGACGTGATCGCGATGGACATCGAGATCGTCACGGCGGGCAAGGCGCGCAAGAAGAAGGTGCTCGACGAGTTTATCTTCGACACCTCGCGCTGCATGTTCTGCGCCCTCTGTCAGGAGGCGTGCCCCACCGCTTGCCTCGAACTGACGCAGGAATTCGAACTCGCCACCTACTCGCGCGCCGGGTTCGT
The DNA here is from genome assembly GCA_035644995.1 of Pyrinomonadaceae bacterium. Classification (GTDB taxonomy): domain Bacteria; phylum Acidobacteriota; class Blastocatellia; order Pyrinomonadales; family Pyrinomonadaceae; genus JAIVJZ01. The sequence continues at coordinate 4,664 of DASQNL010000249.1, forward strand.
CTGGAATCGCGAAATGCTCGAACAGGGGCGCGAGACGGTGAAGTACGAATCGTAAAGAGTTTCAAGTTTCAGGTTGCAGGTTTCAAGTTTAAGACACGGAACCTCAGCCCTGAACACACAGGCCGGGGAATGCACAACCTCAGTCCTGAAACTTGAAACCTGAAACCTGAAACTTATGACTCTCTCCGGTTGGGAAGCGGCCTTCTTCTGGGTCTTCGCGGTGGCGGCGCTCGTGGCGGCGTTATTGACCATTCTCGCGCACAACGCCGTCCACTCCGCCCTGTTCCTGATCTCGACACTCGTGTCGGTGGCCGCGCTCTTTGTGCTGCTCGGCGCGGAGTTCATCGCGGGCGTGCAGATTCTCGTCTACGTCGGCGGCGTGATGGTGCTCTTTTTGTTCGTCATCATGCTGGTCAACGTCGGCGCGGAGGAGCGCGGCGGCGAGATGCTCTTTAACCGCCCCGCGCAGGTGGCGACGAGCGCGGTCTTCCTCGTGCTGCTCTCGCTCGGCTTCATCTACGCCATCCGGCAGGGCTACGAGGGCTTGCTCATCCGCGACAATCTGATCACGCCGCAGCAGCGCGCGGAGGTTGCCGACCGGCGGCGCGCGGAGCAACAGAATTTGCGCCCGGCCGCCACCGGCACCTCGCGCCTCTCGGAAGATACGCAACTCGTCGGCGCAAGCCTCTATCGTTTCGCCGCGCTGCCGTTTGAAATTGCGAGCGTGCTGCTCCTAGTCGCCATCATCGGCTCGGTGATGCTCGCCCGCACCACCAAGCAGGAAGCGGCCACCGACGACCTTGAACTAAAGGATGAGAGATAAGGGATGAGGGATGAACTAAGAGAAGCGCTCAAGCGAGTTGATGCTTCCACTTCATCCCTCATCCCTCATCCCTCATCCCTCATCTCATTATGAACAATCTCATCGCATCGACGCTCGCGCTCGTGTGGCAGGAAGCCGCGGTCGGCCGCTGGCAGATGGTCAAGCAGGGCGTGGTGGAGCCTGACCTGTCGAAGTTTTTGGTGATCGCCGCGCTCCTGTTCGTCATCGGCGTGGCGGGCGTGCTGACGCGCCGCAACATCATCGTGATCTTCATGTCCATCGAGTTGATCCTGAACGCGGCCAATCTCAACTTCATCGCCTTCGCGCGTTACTTGCAGGACACGGGCAACCTGAACGCCGTCGCGGGTCAAGTCTTCACGGTCTTCATCATCGTCGTCGCCGCCGCCGAAGCCGCCATCGGCCTCGGCCTCGTCATCGCGCTCTACCGCAACAAAGAGACCATCTTTGTTGACAAGATTGATCTGTTGAAATGGTGACGGGTAACAGGTGACAGGTGACAAGTTAAAACAAAAACTTGCCTTTCCAACTTGTCACCTGTCACCTGTCACCTGTCACTCTTGAATCTATGCACAGACTCATCTGGCTCATTCCGCTTTTGCCGCTCGCCGGGGCGGCCGTGAACGGGTTGCTCGGCCGTCGTTTGCGCTTCTCGGAAACCGTGGTCGGCGCGATTGCGGTCTCGTCGGTCGCGCTGGCGTTTCTGCTGGGCGTGGCGGCCGTGTATTCGTATGGCTTCGGCAGCCACGCGCAATGGCCTGAGCCTTACGTGACGAGTCAGGACGGCGCGTTCGGCTACCAGTGGATTCCCGGCGGCGCGACGGAATTGACGCAGGGCAGGGACGAACGCGCGCGGTCGTCAAAATCCCCGCAGTCGTGGACGGCATATCCCCCCGTGAAAAGTCAGGAGGAACTACAGAGCTTAACGGCGGGACAAGAGGGCGGCGCGCGGACGGCCGGGGGAGGCGCAACCGCGGGCGGTTCGATCCTCGATGTGGAGTGGAGTTATCAACTCGACCCGCTCTCGTCGATCTTCATCCTCGTCATCACGGGCGTCGGCCTCTGCATCTTCGTCTTCGCCACCGGCTACATGCACGGCGACGCAGGTTTCTATCGCTTCTTCGCCTATCTCGGCCTTTTCATGTTCATGATGCTCATCCTCGTGATGGGCTCGAACTTCCTGATGATGTTCGTCGGCTGGGAAGGCGTCGGGCTGTGCTCCTACCTTTTGATCGGCTACTACTTCGACCGCAAGGAGGCGGGCGACGCCTCGCGCAAAGCGTTTATCACGAACCGCATCGGCGACTTCGGCTTCGCCCTCGCCGTCTTCGGCATCATCGCCACCTTCGGTTCGACGCAATATACGCAGGTGATGTCGCAGGCTTCCGGCTACCCGGTCGAACCGCTCGGCCAGTTCGGCTTGATGTCGTGGCTCGCGCTCGGCCTCTTCGTGGGCGCGTGCGGCAAGTCCGCGCAGATACCTCTGTACGTCTGGCTGCCGGACGCGATGGCGGGGCCGACGCCCGTCTCCGCTCTGATTCATGCCGCCACGATGGTCACGGCCGGGTTGTACATGTTGACCCGCACGAACGTCATCTTCCAGCACTCGCAGACGATGATGCTCGTCGTGGCCGTCGTCGGCGCGCTGACCGCGCTCTTTGCCGCGACCATCGGCATCACGCAAAACGACATCAAGAAGGTTCTCGCCTATTCCACCGTCTCCCAACTCGGTTTCATGTTCCTCGCGTGCGGCACGGGAGCGTTCGTCATCGGCATCTTCCACGTCATGACGCACGCTTTCTTCAAAGCCCTGATGTTTCTCGGCGCGGGTTCGGTCATCCACGGCATGCACCACGAACAGGACATGCGGCGCATGGGCGGCCTCAAGCGTTACATGCCGAAGACCTACTGGACGTTTCTCGCGGGCTGGCTCGCCATCTGCGGCATCATCCCGTTTTCGGGCTTCTGGTCGAAAGACGAAATCCTGTGGAACGCGGCCTCGACCACGCTCATCCCTTACGGCTGGCTGCTCTGGGCGGTCGGCACGTTTACCGCCGCCCTCACCGCTTTCTACATGACGCGCCTCGTCGCCATGACCTTCTGGGGCAGAGAGCGTTTCCTCGAAGTGCACGCGGGCGGCCAGGCCGATGAAGCGCATGCGCACGCCTACGACGAAGATGTCAAACAGCACCACGCACGCACGGAATCGGCCGGAGACCGCCCGCATCACGCGCCCGCAGAGCGCGTCGGGATAGCGCATATCGAGGAGACGGGCGAAGGCTCGCACGAGGATGCGAGAGGGCGCGACGTGCACGACCTACACGACCCGCACGACCGGCACGCGCACGGGCAGGGACACGGCTCGGTCGTCCCGCACGAGTCGCCGCCGTCGATGTGGATTCCGCTCGCCGTGCTGGCGGTGCTGGCGGTCGTCGGCGGGTTCGTCGGCATCAGCCCCGCGTTCACGGGCGGCGCACACGTCGGCGGGCGCATGAACATCGTCAACTGGCTTGAGCCGGTCGTCTGGAATCCCTCGACGCGACAGTTCAACGCGCCGCACGGCGCGGGAGGCGGGGAACACGCGTCGGCGGCGATGGCCGACACGCACGGCGAGCCGACCGCCATCGCGCAGAATCACGGCGCGCCGACGACGCAAGCCGCCACGCCCGTTCCGCACTCCGACGCCGCGACTACCCAACATTCCGACGCCGCCCCGCACGCGAACTCCGCCCCGGCACAAGAGTCTGTTCACGGGCAGCCCGGCGGGGGCATCGGCTTTAGCGATGTCAACGCTTATGGCAACAAGAGTTTTAACCTCGCTAAGGCTGTGGATTCAGTTCCGGGCAGCCATTTCGGGGAATGGGTGTTCATCGCAATCTCACTGCTCGCGGCCGGCATCGGTATGTTCCTCGGCTGGCTGTTCTACGTGAAGCGGCCGCACCTGCCCGACCTCTGGGCGGCGCGGCTCGGCGCGCTCTATCGCGCGAGTTACAACAAATACGGGGTGGACGAACTCTACGGCCTCCTCTTCACGCGGCGCACGATGGACGCGGCGCGCGGCATCTACGCCGTCGATTCGAAGGGCATTGACGGCGCGGTCAACGGCTCGGCCGCCTTCGCGCGGCGCATCAGCCGCTACACCGGCAACTTCGACCGTCGCATCGTTGACGGCGCGGTCAACGGCGTCGCCGGATTCATCGGGCGGCTCATGTCGCCGCTCCTGCGCGCGGCGCAAACCGGGCTGACGGCCAACTACGCGCTCGTCATGGTGCTCGGCCTCGTCGTCGCCGTCGTCTTCTTTTTCAGCGGCGACATCCTCGGCTTGGTGCGCGGAAGATAGACACTTGTCCGTTGTCAGTGGTCAGTTGTCCGTCGTTTGTGGCGGATGACGAACTCGCTGAACAAATAACGATTTAAGCCCGGCAAGCACAAAACGACGGACAACTGACCACTGACAACTGACCAAATCATGAAAATCCCTTACTTGCTCTCCATCATCACGTGGCTGCCGCTCCTCGGCGCGCTCATCATCCTGTTCGGGTTCAAGCGAGACAACGCGCGGGCGATCAAGCGGTTCGCCACCGCGTGGTTCGGGCTGGTCTTCTTGGTCTCGCTCGCGCTCATCGGTTACGACCGCGCGGCGGGCGGGATGCAGTTCATCGAAGACTGCCAGTGGATTCCGATCATCGGGGCGCGCTACCAGATGGGCGTTGACGGCGTGGCCGTCCTGCTCATCGTGTTGACGACGCTTCTTGGCATCATCGCCGCGCTCTCGTCCTGGGAATACATCGGGAAGCGCGAGCAGGAATACTACGTGTTGCTGCTGCTGTTGCAGGCGGCCGTGGTCGGCGTCTTCGCCTCGATGGACTTGTTTTTGTTCTACCTCTTCTTCGAGGTCTCGCTCGTGCCGATGTATTTCCTGATCGGCATCTGGGGCGGCGAGCGCAGGCTCTACGCGGCGATCAAATTCTTCCTCTACACGCTCGTCGGCTCGGTCATCATGCTGCTCGGCGTTTTGAAAGTGTACTTCCTGACGCAAGACGCGACGCTGACGGGCGCGATCACGCCGGCCGTCATGGACAACCTCGCGGCCTCCGGCACACAGGCGCGCGCCGTGCTCGACAACGCGCGCGCGGCGGCCGGGGCGGGCGGCACGTTCAACATCATGTTCCTCCAGGCGCTCGGCTCGGTGTTGCCGATGGGCACGATGCAGGTGTTGTTGTTCTTCGCGTTCGCCATCGGGTTCGCAATCAAAGTGCCGATGTGGCCGTTTCACACGTGGCTGCCGGACGCGCACGTCGAAGCCCCGACGGCCGGTTCGGTCATTCTCGCCGGGATACTTTTAAAACTCGGCACTTACGGCTTCTTCCGTTTCAACCTGCCGATGTTCCCCGAAGCCGCGAAGGATTTGAGCTACTTCAACCTCTTCGGCGCGACGTTCGGCGTGCGCCACATCATGGTCACGCTCGCCATCATCGGCATCATCTACGGCGCGCTCGCCGCGATGTATTTCGTCGTCGTGCGCGACGGCGACGTGAAGAAACTCGTCGCCTATTCGTCCGTCTCCTCGATGGGCATCGTCATGCTCGGACTGTTCGCGCTGAACCCGAACGGCCTGAACGGCGCCGTGCTCCACATGATCAACCACGGCATCTATTCCGCCGCGCTGTTCCTGCTCGTCGGCATCATTTACGAACGGCGGCACACGCGCAAAGTCTCCGAGTTCGGCGGCTTGTCGCACGTCATGCCGGGCTACGCCACGGTCTTTCTCGCCATGACGATGACGGCCATCGGGCTGCCGCTCCTGTGCGTCTTCATCTCGGAATTTCTGGCGATGCGCGGCGCGTTCGAGGTGCAGCCGTGGTGGGCGGCGTGGGCTGCGCTCGGCATCATCCTGAACGCGGGCTACATGCTCTGGCTCTACCAGCGCATGTTCTTCGGCCACATCGACAACCCGAAGAACGAAAACTTGCCCGACATGAACGGCCGCGAGTGGGCTTACATGCTGCCGCTCGTCGCGCTCTCGCTCTGGATCGGCGTCTACCCGAAGCCGTTCATCGAGTATATCCAGCGACCCGTCAACGCCGTCGTCCGGCAGGTGCGCCCCGATTACCCGTTCCAGCCGGGCGCGCCCCAAACGCCGACGACGGCGCGCGCGGAACACAAATGATGAATGACGAGCGCGGCATGAACAATAAGATACTCGTCTTAACTCGTCGCCCGTCACCCGTCGCCCGTCACTCGTAATTATGCTGCTTCAAGCCAACACCACCGCCCTGTTCAGCCTGCGCGACCTGCAATTGATCGTGCCGGAATTGATCTTGACTCTCAGCGCGTGCGTCGTGCTCGTGCTGGAAGTTATCCTCCCGCGCCGCGAGCGGAAGTGGACGGCCTATTTCGCTTTCTGCGGCGTGGCCTTCGCCGCCGTCTCCCTCTTCCTGCTCTGGCAGACCAACCGCGACGCCCTGCCGCTCGACGCCTTCTACGGCATGATCCGCATCGACGGCTTCGCGCTCGCCTTCAAGCTGATCTTCCTGCTCGCGGCCGCGCTCACCATCGCCATCTCGCTGCGCTATCTGGACATGGAGGGCGAGCAGCACGGCGAGTATTACGCGCTTATTTTGTTCGCCACCGTGGGCATGATGTTTCTCGCCTGCGGGTATGATCTGATCTCGCTCTACATCAGCCTGGAGTTGATGGCGTTGACGTTCTACGTGCTCGTCGGTTTCACGAAGCGCGAACGGCGTTCCAACGAGGCGGGCATGAAGTATTTCCTGCTCGGCGCGTTCTCCTCCGGCGTGCTGCTCTACGGCATGTCGCTTCTGTTCGGCGTCGCCGGCTCGACCAACCTCGGCGACATCTCGCGCAGCATCACGGCGATCCTCGGCGGCGCGCCCCTCGAAGGCGCGCTCAACGCGGGCTTGCCGCTCCGGCCGCTGCTGCTGCTCGCCATGATCGCGCTCGCCGCCGGTCTGTTCTTCAAGATCGCCGCCGTGCCTTTCCACATGTGGGCGCCGGACGCTTACGAGGGCGCGCCCACCTCCGTCACGGCCTTCCTCTCCACCGGGTCGAAAGCCGCCAGCTTCGCACTCTTCGCGCGCATCTTTCTCGAAGCTCTCGGCGGGATGCGCGCCGACTGGGCGCCGCTCGTCGGCCTCGTCGCCGCCATCACGATCATGGTCGGCAACTGGGCGGCGGTCACGCAGGCGAACGCGAAACGGCTCCTCGCCTATTCGTCGATCTCGAACGCGGGCTACCTGTTGCTCGGCGTCATTGCCGCGAACCAGTACGGCTACGTCGGCCTCGTCGTGTATCTGTTCGTCTACACTTTGATGAACATCGGCGCGTTCGGCATCATCATCAGTTTGCGCCGCCGCGGCCTCGTCGGCGACAACGTTGACGACTTCGCCGGGTTGGGGCAGAAAGCTCCGGGCATGGCGTTGATGATGACCATCTTCATGCTCTCGCTCGGCGGCCTGCCGCTGACGGGCGGCTTCATCGGCAAGTGGTTTCTCTTCGGCGGCCTGCTGCAACGCGCCGCCGCCGACGGCAAAGATTGGTATATCTGGCTGGCCGTCTGGGCGATCCTCAACACGGTCGTCTCCTTCTTCTACTACGTCCGCTTTATTCGGGTGATGTATCTCGGCGACGGCGTGGCCGATGCGCGCCCGCTCTCTCTGTCGCCCGCGCTGCGCACCGCGCTCGTCGTCGCCGTCGTCGGCGTCATCGTGATCGGCGTCTACCCGCAGCCGTTCATCAACCTCGCGCAAACGCTCGTCTCTTCTCTGACGGGCGCAGCCTCCGGCGCATTCGCTTTGAAGTAAAACGGCCTCGCTTCGGCAACCGCCTCACTGTCAGGAGAAATGCAAGATGAAACGCACCACCGTCGTCTTTAACCGGCTGATCATCGCATTGGCCTTAGCCGCTCAACTTTTCCTGCTCGCCCCGCCCGCGCAGGCCGCCCGAAACGCCGGCACCGCAACCCCGGCGCAGGACAACGCGAACCACGCAGACCACAATTCCATGCGTTCGACGCGCCAAGACCGCCGCTGCCGCGAACGCTGCGCGCGGCAATACCGCCAATGCCGTCGCGGCGTCGCCAATCCGAATCAAGCGCGCTGCCGCCAACGCTATAACGAGTGCCTCAGAAGATGCCGGCGATAGATGCGCCGTCGGATTTGCGGAAGGCGATGTTCTCATGAGAGCATCGCCTCCGTTTTTTATGGGCATCTTTTATCTCTTCGCCGCGCTGCTCATCCTGCAATCCCTCGTCTCGCTTCGCGGCGGCGCGCGCTACCTACGCTACTTCCGCCGCCAACTCGCCGCGCCATTACCGGACTTCACGCCCTTCCTCACCATCGTCGTCCCCTGTCGCGGCCTCGACGAAGGTTTACAAGATAATCTTGAGACGCTGTTCTGGCAGGGCTATCCGGCCTACGAAATCATCTTTGTCGTTGATAGACCCGACGATCCGGCGCTGGAAGTCATTGAGAGAGTGCGTCGGATTTGGGAAAACGTTTGGTATCCGACGACACGCGTGGTCGTGGCGGGCGAGGCGTCGGAGAGCGGCCAGAAAGTTCATAACCTCATCGCAGGCGTCGGCGCGGCTGACGCTCGCAGCGAAGTTTTCGTCTTCGCCGACTCGGACGCGCGCCCTGGCCGCGACTGGCTGCGCGCGCTCGTCGCGCCGCTCGCTGACGAGAACACGGGCGCGGCGACCGGCTATCGCTGGTTCATCCCGTCGCGCAATCCGGCCACGCACCTGCGCGCCGTCTGGAACGCCTCGATTGCTTCCGCGCTCGGCGAAAACTCGCGCTCGAATTTTTGCTGGGGCGGCTCGACCGCGATCCGCCGCGAAACTTTCACGCGACTCCGCATCACCCAAGAGTGGCGCGGCACGCTCTCAGACGATTTCGCCCTCACCCGCGCGCTCCAACGCGCGCAACTCCCGATTCATTTCGTCCCGCGCTGCCTGACAGCCTCTCACGAAGTTTGCCGCGCCCGCGCGCTCCTTGAATTCACCACGCGCCAACTCAAGATCACGCGCGTCTACGCGCCGCGCCTGTGGCGGATCGTGCTCATTTCAAACTTCCTTTTCGTCGCGGTCTTCTACGGCGGCATCGCGCTCACGCTCTCGCGCTTCGCGCGCGGCCTGCCCTTTGCGTTGCCGCTCGCCCTCGTGGCCTGTATCTTCGCGCTCGGCTCGGCGAAAGCCTGCCTGCGCCTGCGTGCGGTCGCGCTCGCCTTCGCGCCGGAGCAAAAAATATGGCGCGCCGCAACGCTCGCCGCCCACGTTCTGCTGTGGCCGCTCGCCTCCGCGCTCTTTCTCTACAACGCGCTGGCGGCGGGCGTCTCGCGTCGCATCAACTGGCGCGGCATCACCTATGAATTGAAATCGCCGTCGGAAACTGTCATCATCAACGCCACCCGACCCGCAGGCGCAGAGACGGCGGGAGAGACCGCGCGGCGCGCTTAAGAATCATGTCCAACAAAGCAGTCAAACTTTTTCAGTTGCTCCGCTCGACCGAACGCGAGCGGCGTCTCGGCACGGTGATCCTGTTCGTCACCTCGCGCTGCAACGCCAAATGCGCGACCTGCTTCTACTGGGACGAACTCAACCAACCGGGCGACATGACCTTCGCGCAGCTCGAACGAGTTTCGCTGACGATGCCGCCCATCACAGACCTCTGGCTCTCCGGCGGCGAGCCGACGCTCCGGCGCGACTTGAACGACATCATCAATCTCTTCGTGCGCCATAACGGCGCGCGCCGCGTCATCATCCCGACGAACGCCATCATCAAAGCGCACGTCCTGGACGCGGCCGGGCGCGCGCTCGCCGACAATCCGAAGATTGATCTCTACCTCAACATCGCGCTCGACGGCTACGGCGCGACCCACGACCGCATTCGCGGCGTGCCCGGCAACTGGGAGAAGACGCTCGACTGTATTCGCGCCCTCTATCCGCTGAAAGAAAAGTACGGGGAGCGTTTCCGCCTCAACGTCAACACGGTCGTCTGCTCGGAAAACTACACCGAGATCGAGCGGCTCTCCGCTTACCTCTGGGAGAACTTCCGGCTCGACGGCCACTACTTCAACCTCATCCGCGGCGAGACCAAAGCGGGCGCGACGATCAAGCAAGTGCCGCCCGAAGTCTTGCCGGAGATGTACGCGCGCGTCTCGGCTTTGACGAAGCGTTACGGCGAGCGCATGTTCGCCGCCGACGAAGCGACCACGCGCTTCGTCAAATCAATCGCCTACGTCGGCGCGATCACGACGCACTACCGCACCCAACTCGCCAACTTCGACCGGCAGACCCCGTGGGCTTTCCCCTGCACGGCGGGCGAGACGACCGCCGTCATCGATTACAACGGCGACGTGCGCGCCTGCGAGTTGCGCGAAAAATTCGCCGCGCTCGCCGATTACGATTACGACTTCGGCGCGCTCTGGAACGATGGGCAGAGAGAAGCGGAACTGGCCGCTATCGACGGCGGAAAAACCTGCTGGTGCACGCACGTCTGCTTCATCCACGACTCCATGCGCCATTCGCGCCGCGCCCTCCTCTACGAGTTGCCGAAGAACTACGCGACGCGCGGGAAGTGGTAAATCGTCGGTTGTCCATGGTTGGTTGTCCGTAGTCAGTTGTCTGTGGTCAGTTGTCCGTGGTTGATTCTTCAATTCAATCTTTAGTGGCTCGTGTGATAATCACATGCAACTGACAACTGACCACGGACAACTGACAGCCTTTCCGTTATGACGAACAAAGACGAACAGAACGTGAACGGCAAGAGCAGCGTGGTTTACGGGGCGGTGTTGTCGCTGGCCTTGTCCATCGTGTCGTGCCTGCTGGTCGGGTGGGCTTTGGATCGTTGGCTGGGGACGAGTCCGTGGCTCATCGTGGCGGGCATCGTGCTCGGCTCGGTGGCCGGTTTTATGCAGTTCATCCGCCTGATGTCGCGGGTTTCGTGAAGAAATTTCGCAACTCGACAGCCTGCCGCTTGAGCATGTAGAATCTAGCGTTCTACGATGAAGGAAATTGCAGACAGCGGCGCGCCCGGCAATGAAATGCCGGGCGCAGAGGACAGCACCGATGCGTCCGCGATGGCACGGCGGCTGTTTCGCGTGATGACGTGGACGGTCGCGGCGGCCGTGGTTGTGAGCGCGGTGTGGCTGCCGTGGCGCGTGACGACGGGGCTGTTTATCGGCGGCGCGCTCTCGCTGCTGAATCATCATTGGATGCGGACGGCCGTCATGGCGGCCTTCGCGCTCTCGGCGGATACGGGCGCACGGCCGAAGCTGAAAATCGCGCGCTTCATCATGCGCTATCTGATCGTCGCCGTCGCGCTCGGCATCGCCTCCTGGCTCGACCTCGCATCTTTGACGGCGATGCTCGTCGGCCTCTGCTCGTTCGCGGTCGCCGCGCTCGCGGAAGGTTTCATGCAGGCTTATTTCGTGATCATACATCGAGAGGAAACTAAATAATGTTCTGGTTGCAGCAGGGGCATGGAGAGGAAGGAGCGGCGCACGCCGCGTCGGGCGGACACGCCGAGGCTGCGACGGCTGCCGCTTCGCACGGCGGCGAGGCGGCCGCGCACCACACGCCGCCGCTCGTCGAAGCGGTCAATCATTTCATCGGCGAGCCGGTTCACAATTTTCAGGTCAAGTACACGGAGCCGTTGTGGAATGAGTACGTCTTCAAACACTTCGACACGACGGCGTCGAACGTGTTCGGCGCGTACACCGTGGAGAACGCCGTGCCGTGGTACACGGTGATGTTCGTCGTGGCGTGTCTCATCACGCTCGCCATCATCTGGATTCTGAAGGGCAAGTATCTCTCGGAAGACGAGCCGGGCGGCGGGCAGCAGACGCTCGAAGTAACCGTGCTGGCCGTGCGCGACATGGTGGAGAACATCATCGGGCCGCACGGGTTGAAATACTTTCCCGTCGTCGGAACCTTCGCCCTGCTCATCCTCGTCTCGAATTTGATGGGACTGTTCCCGATGTTCATGCCGCCGACGGCGCACACGTCCGTCACCTTCGCGCTCGGCATCACGTCGTTCGTCTACTACAACTACATCGGCGTCAAAGAGAACGGGTTGATGGGACACCTCGGCCATTTCGCCGGCGTGCATTATTTCAGCGGCGCGATCCTCTTTATCATGGGGCCGGCGATGTTCGTCATCGAGTTGATCAGTAACGCCGTGCGCCCGCTCTCGCTCGGCTTGCGTCTCTTCGGCAACATCTTCGGCGACGAGCAGGTGGCCGTCAACATCGCGGGCGTCGGCGCGCCCTACACTTATTGGGTGCTGCCCGCCATCCTGATGATCTTGAGCGTCTTCGCGTCCGTCATGCAGGCGTTCATCTTCACGCTGCTCTCGATGATCTACATCGGCGAAGTTTCGCACGCGCCGCACGAAGATCACGACGACGAGCACGGCAATCAACTTCAACCGATTGAAGGCGACGAACTGATCGCCCCGGCATTGTAGGAGCAGAGGTCAGAGGTTAGAGGTCAGTGGTCAGTGGAATACGGTGACGCTTTTTCACTGACCTCTAACCTCCGACCTCTATGGTTACGGCGTCCTGAGCGGTGCGGGGAAACACGCCCGCACGCGTTGGGGCGTTGCGGATTGGGAACACCGAGGGGGAGAAAATCGTTAAGGCTTGTGAGAGGCGAAACCGGGTACGCGGAGAATAATTACTTTCGCTGTTTGAAAGTGAGCGGATGTCGGCATCGCTGGAGCGTCGTTGTAAGAGGGGCGACGGATACCGGGTGCGGGCGAAATCATAAGTAGCGCGTGCGACGCCTCGACAGGCGGATGGGGTTCACCTTCCTCTCTTTTAACTTTCGACTCTGAAAAGGAGAGATGAAAATGAATAAACTCAGAATGGCATTCTTCGCCGTGGTCGGCGTGTTGATGGCCGCCATGCCCGCGCTCGCGCAGGCCGGTCAGGCCGCGGCCGACAATGAATTCAGCGTCGGCAAGTACGCGAAACTGGCGGCCGGGTTCGGGTTCGCCATCGCGGCGGGCTTGGGGGCAATCGGCCAGTCGCGCGTGGCGGCGGCGGCGGCGGAAGGCACGGCGCGCAATCCGGGCGCGGGCGGCCGCATCCAGATTCTGATGATCATCGGTTTGGCGTTTATCGAGACGCTGGTCATCTTCACGTTGGTCATCGTCTTCGCGGCGGTTCGCTAAACGCGGAGACTATCTTTACCCGACAACGCTTGCGGGCGCGCTGCTTCACCAAGAGCGCGCCCGCAAGTTTTTTTTAGCCGTCCCTTCGCCGGGCGCATGGCCGAATGCGCGTCGGGTCGGCGCGGCAGGCGCGCCGCATCATACTTGCCTGCCTCCGCGCTTCGTTGTAATCTTTAACCTCATTCCCTCAAAGTTGTCTTACTTGAAGCCATCTTTTCCCCGCGTTGGCATTCTCTCCCATGATTGCGGCTGGCAAACTCAGTTGGTTTGAGCCGCATGTGCGTTTAATTTCAGGATACCTGAGTGCACTTGTTGAACTCCGAATTTGAGAGGGTAAAAAAATGAAGAAGATAATTCTTGCCTTACTGTGTGTCATCGTGTGTGCGCCGCTCGCGCTGGCCGACACGATCTACCTGCGCGACGGGACTAGCGTGCGCGGAACCGTGCTCGGCTTCATCGGCGGACGCTTCGCCGTGCGCGTCGCGACCGGCACGGGCACAACCACGACGACCGGCACGACCGCCGAACAGGGCGAGGTGCGATTCTTCCGGCCGAATCAGATCGAGCGCATCGAAATCGAAGGCCGCTCGCTCGACGAGGCGCGCTTCTCGTCGCGCACGGTCGAAGTCGGACTCGCTTCCAACTGGATCGACAGCGGCGTGGATTTGCGTCGCGGCGAGCGCGTGTCCGTGAAGGCGACCGGCACCATCGTCGCCGGTCGTTCGCGCATCACGCCCGGCGGCTTGCGCTCGACCGACCCGACCGCGCCTCTCCCGCGCGCGGCGGAGGGCGTGCTCATCGGCGCCATCGGCAATGAATCCGATTCGCCGATCATCGAGATCGGCATCGGGCGCGACTTCGTGGCCGACCGGGACGGACGCCTCTACCTCACCGCCAATCGCGGCACCTACTCCGACGCGCGCGGCGCATACTCCGTGCAGGTGCGCACCGAACGCGACCTCACGTCGCGCCGTCGCGACAACACGGCCGCGCGCAACAACAACAACAACGACGATATGGAAAACGACGACGACCTGTTCGGCACGCGTCAAACGTCGCCCGCTCCGGTGCGCTCGCGCCTGCCGGGCGGCGACAACCGCAACCCCGGCGATGCGGGTCGCGTCGGTGCGCCGCGCGAATCGAGCGTCAACGTGCCGGGCACGTCGCGCGACACGGATTCGGGCGTCGAAGTGCGAAGCGGCGAGCAAGTGACCATCTCGGCAACCGGGACAGTCATCGCCGGTCGGCGCATCGGCGAGGTGGGGCCGCAGGGCGGTCGCGCCACCGGCTTCGGCTCGATCATCGGGACGCGTCCCGTGCCCACCGCCGGGCCGGGCGCGCTCATCGGATACATCCGCGCGTCGAACGGTCAGGTCACGCAGCCCTTCCTGATCGGCAATCAACTGACCTTCAACGTGCAGGCGGACGGCCGCCTGATCCTCGCCATCAACGACGACGACTACAGCGACAACGGCGGCAACTTCGCCGTCCGCATCAGGGTCAACTAAATCAAGGATGAGGGCGGAAGGACGAGGGATGAATTAAGAGAAGGACTCAAGCGATTGAATGCTTTCGTTTCATCCCTCCGCCCTCATCCCTCATCCCTTTAGTCTTGTCGCCCGGAGGATCGGATCGATGGTCGGGGCGAAGGGCGGAGCATAGGCGAGGTCGAACTGGTTGAGTTCTTCGAGCTTGAGGTTGGCGTGCAGCGCGGCGGCATACACGTCGATACGGTGGGCGACGCCTTCGCGCCCGACCATTTGCGCGCCGAGTAGGCGGCCGCTTTTGTCTTGGACGATGCGCGTCAGGATTTTCGCGCCGCCGGGATAGTAACCGGCGCGCGTCGGAGATTCATCTTCGAGCACGGAGGCGTCGAAGCCCGCGGCCTGCGCTTCTTCCAGCGACAAGCCCGTGCGTGCTACTTCCAGGTCAAAAACTTTAACGGCGTTCGTGCCGACGACGCCCCCGTAACGCGCTTCGGGCGTGGCTCCCGCCGCGTTCGCCCCCGCCACCCAACCTTGACGCACGGCCGGTTGCGCCAGCGGCATCCAGACGCGACGCCCGGACACGCGGTGCAGCGTCTCCGCGCAATCACCGGCGGCGAAAACGTTGGCCGCGCTCGTGCGCTGGTTCGCGTCGGCGGCAATCGCGCCGCTCTCGCCGATCTCAAGCCCCGCTTCCTTCGCGATCCCGACGGCGGGCTGGACGCCCACGCCGATCAACACCAACTGCGCCTCGAACGCGCGCCCGCTTTCGCAGATCACGCGCGCCACCTGTCCGCCATGTCCCTCGAAGGCGGACACGCGCTCGCCCGTCACGACTTCGACCGCGTGCCCGCGCAGTTCGTCAAACACACGATCACGCAAGGCTCCGCCGAGCGTGCTCATCACCTTGTCGGACGCTTCGACGAGCGTCGTCTCCAGACCGCGTGCGCGAAGGGCTTCGGCCATCTCAAGGCCGATGTAGCCCGCGCCGACGATGACGGCCGCGCGTGGGCGCGCCCGTTCGATGAACTGTAAGAGCCGTCTCCCGTCGTGCAGTTGGCGCAGGACGAAGACGCCCGCCAGATCGTGTCCCGCGAGCGGCGGGCAGACGGCCGCCGCGCCCGTCGCCAGCACGAGACTGTCAAACCCTAGTTCGCGCCGCTCGCCGCCCGCGCTCACGCGCACGAGGGAACGCGCGGGGAGAATCTCCAACGCTTCGGTGTTCAGTTGAACGTCGATGTCGTGCCGCTCGCGGAAATATGCGGGCGGATGGAGAACGAGGCGTTCGAGCGTCGGGATGAGACCGGAGACGACGTAGGGAAGGCCGCACGCGCCGTAGGAGATGTCCGCGGTCTTTTCCAGCACGGTGATCCGCAATCCGGGCGAGGTGCGGCGCGCCTGCATGGCCGCCGCGAGTCCGGCCGCGACGCCGCCGACGACGATCAGTTTAGCTTGATTCAATTGGGCGAATAGGCGGCGTGCCGATGGGTGAAAAGGCGGAGCCGTGTAGCTGTCATATTAAAAGAATACGCGGCAACATCGTATGACGATCCGTGTGCCGCGTGTCCCAGATAATGAAGTTGATGGTAGCCCCTGTGCAGGCGGGTTAGCGCGTGAGAACTCCGAAATTAAGCATCTTTACTAATCTCCTTTCCCATACTCATTTTACCTCTTCTGCTTTGAGAGCGTCAACAAGTGTTTTGGCCGGAGGCTGCCAATAAATTAGATAGCGATGACCCACTCTTGGGTTGTCAATCTCCAGTCTGGCTACCGATTGATTTCTCGTAAAGCCCGGTTCGATGCGGCGCAGTTCGTCGTCGGACATCAGGCCGTCGGCCATGACCGGCCCCATGAAGACGCCGTAACTGAGCACGGTGACGGGATACTTTTCGGGGAACTTTATCTCCAGTTCCAACTTGTCAATCGGCGCAACGACTTCAAAGGAAATGTACTCCCTTTTAAAAGTCGGGAATGCCTGATCAACTTCCTCCCGCGTCATGTAGAAACCGGCGTAGGCTCGTATCTCGTAGGAGTAGCTGAGGGGGCCGTCTTCCGCCTTCAGGGCGCCGGGTATGTCAATGGTGAACGCGCTCACTTTATCGGTGCTGCCGGGCAGGAGTCTTAAATTAATGTCGCGGTAACTTCTTTGCTCGAAACGGTGTGAAAGCAGTTTGGGATAACCGGGCATGATTTTGGCCGCGGGCGGCATGAATTCCGTCATCAGCGGGATGTTCGGGCGAGAACTCCCCGGCTTGGTGATTTCTACCGCCTCTCTTTCCCAGTGCATGATGCAAGACCCATCCATGTCCGTGATCTCCGAGTAGAACGAGACGTGCCCTTCCTTGAAGCCCTCCCGGTCAACCATAGAATCTTCCAGACTCTTGACCGCCTCCTTCGCCGACTTTTCGCCCTGCTGCCGTAGAGTTTCGGTCTCTTTGGCCTTCTTGGACTGAATCACGGCCACGGTGATGGCGGTAATAGCAGTTAAGAGAGACCCGATCAATCCCACTAAAATCGTCGGCGTCCAACCGGATTCGGCAGCGGCGGGCGACGGGCTTGCGGCCGGAGTTTGAGCCATGTTAGCCGCGGCGGAGAGAAGGATTAAAGCGACGGGACTCCAGTTCATCGGCACGTCTCCAAGGGATGAGGAAGTGGAGGAGCAAGGAGCATATATATCCAAATCTGTCGTGAAGTCAATAAATAAATTCGCCCGGTTCAGAGTTTTGTAAAGCGCAGGCCATCACAACATCGCAACCCTTATTGTGAAGTTCATTGCGTGTTGCGGAAGCGATATGATACGCTCCACTAAAGGAACTCCCTCTGAGTTATTCGTTGCGAGGCGAAAAGCATTTGATGAAAAAATGTCCGAAATGCGGGAAGACTTATGAGAACGCGCCCACTTTGTGTCCGGCTGACGGTATGGTGCTAGTCAAGACGGGAGACGCTTTGGTCGGGCAGACGTTGGCCGGGAAGTACCGCATCGAGGAACGCATCAGCGAAGGCGGCATGGGCACGGTTTACCGTGCGACGCATGTGTTGATGGAAAAGGCCGTCGCCATCAAGGTGCTGCACCCCTCGCTCGCCGCCGATGATAAGATCGTCGCGCGCTTCACGCGCGAAGCCAAAGCCGCCTCCCGCATCTCGAACCCGCACGCATTGAACGTCACGGATTTCGGCGAATCGGAGAATGGGATCGTCTTCCTCGTGATGGAGTATCTGCGCGGGAAGACGCTCAAGGAAGTGGTGCGCGGCGAAAGTCCGTTGCCGCTGGCGCGCGTGGTCGAAGTGACCAGGCAAATCTGCGGCGCGCTCGACGCCGCGCACGCCGAGGGCGTCGTCCACCGCGATCTCAAGAGCGACAACATCATGCTCGAAGAGGTGGCGGGCGGGAACGACTGGGCGAAGGTGCTCGACTTCGGCATCGCCAAAATTCTCGAAACCGACGGGCACGACCCCGAACTCACCGCGCCCAACTTGATCATCGGCACACCGCAATACATGTCGCCCGAACAGTGTTCGCAGGCCAGCGACATAGACGCGCGCTCCGACATCTACAGTTTAGGGATCATCCTCTACGAGATGTTCGTCGGCCACGTGCCGTTCACCGGCGAATCGGCGACGGCGATCATGTTGAAGCACCTGCAAGAGGTTCCGCCTTCGGTGCTCGACGAGCGAAAAGATTTGCCGCCCGCCGTGGGCGAAGTTATCGCGCGGGCGTTGTCGAAACTGCCGGACGAGCGGCAACAGAGCGCGGGCGAATTGGCCGAAGCCCTCGCATCGGCCGCCCTCGATGAATCAGGCGTGATCGCCTCCGGCGCGCTGACGAGCGAAAACGCGGTGCCCGGCGCGGGCGACACTAATCGCATCATCGTGCCGACCGCGCCGCTGGACTCGCGCCTGACGGCCAGCACCGAAGCCGACGATGCAACCGTCGTGCATCAACGCGAGGAGTTGTATGTCGCCGAGGAGCCTGAGCTTTTTGAAATGCCGCCGCCCGCCGCGAGTTTTAACCCGTGGCGCATCATGATCCCGGCGGCCGTCTTGCTGGTCGCGTTGCTCGGCGTCTTCTTCGCCTACCAGCGCAACTCCAATTCGACTCCCGCGAACGATAACTCTCAACCGCTCACCGCCGACCCCAACGCGTCGCCCGTGCAGCCGGGCGCATCGCCGACGGGCGCGGGAGAAAATAACATTACGCCCGTGACCGCCACGCCGACGCCCGCCACCCCCTCTTCCGGGCAGTCCTCAACGGGCGGGGCGAGCGCGACGACTCCCAACCCGAACCCGACCACACAGGCCACGCCCGCCGGGGCGACGCCCACGCCCGACGACGCCGGGAACAGCAATACCCCGGAAGACGAAGAAGAGACCGACCCGACGCCCTCGCCGACGCCGCGCCGCAACCCGACGCCGCCGCCGGCCAGAACCACCCCGACGCCGGATGATCCGCCGCCGCCTTCTCCGCGAGGGACGCCGCCCGATTCATCCGCCCCGGCCTCAGACCCGCCGCCCGGCGACACCTTCTCAGAGCCGGGCGCGGCGCGAGAGACACTCGTTCAAGATGGCGCGCATACTCCGTTCGTCGTCAAACTCTAAGGCCACTTCCAACACGTAACAGGGCAGTGCGAAGTCGAGCGCGCGCAGTTTAACCGCGTCCTTCGTCGTCGTCAGCAACGCGCGCGCGCCGTGCCGCGCGGCTTCGCGCAAGCATTCGTCGATGTCGCGCTGCGTGTAAGCGTGATGGTCGGAGAAGGCGCGCGTGTAGTTGAGCGCGAGACCTTCCCGGCGCGCGTGCGCGAAGAACGCCTGCGGGTTTCCGATGGCGCAGAAGGCGGCGAGCGGTTGCGGGAGATCGCTCGCCTCCATCCGCGCCGCCTTCCGCGTCTCGCCCGCCGTCGCCTCAACTGACGAGGCGACGAGCGGCGTCATGCGAAGCGTGGCGGTGCGCGCCACGAGCACGGGGCAATTGTTGCTCAAACTTCCCGCGCGCGCGCAGAGGGCTTCCACGTCACCGCTCGTTTCGGCGCGCGTGATGACGATCAAATCCGCACGCTTCATCTGGTCGAGCGGTTCGCGCAGACGCCCGCGCGGGAGCAGCCGGCCGCCGCCCCACGGATCGGTCGCATCGAGCGTCAGGATGTTCAGGTCGCGCGCGATGCGCAGGTGCTGGAATCCGTCGTCGAGGATGAACACTTCGCTGTGCAAGTTCTCCAAAGCCCAACGGGCTGCCGCGACCCTGTTCGCATCGCTGACGACGGCGACGCGCGACCCCAGCAAACTCTCCGCCAGCAGGCGCGGCTCGTCTCCTCCCTCGCGCGCCTCCGCCAGCACCCGTTCGCCATCCGAGACGACGACGCGCCGACGCGCATCCGCGCGACCATAGCCGCGCGTGAGGATGCAGACGCGCCGCCCCTCGCGCGCCGCCGCCCGCGCCAGCCATTCGACGAGCGGCGTCTTGCCCGTGCCGCCCGCCGTAATGTTGCCGACGCTCAAGACCGGCGCGTCCACGCGTTCGACCGCCAACACGCCCGCGCGATAAAGCGCACGCCGCGCGCCGCCGGCCGCGCCGTAAGCGACGCCGAGCGGTGCGAGCACGAAGTCGGGTAACTGAAGCATAAAAACAGAGGTCAGAGGTCAGAGGTCAGAGGTCAGAGGTTAGGGATGAGTTAAAGATTGTCGAAGTGCGGTTGACGGTAGTTAAGAGCTAAGAGCCAAGAGCAAGAACTCGACTCCTGTCTAACCTCCAACCTCCGACCTCTGTTCCAACAGCGGGGCGAGAAGTTTGAGCGTCGCCTCTGTCGCGCCGCGACTCTCAAGGAGCGCGGCGCGGGCGCGCTCGCCGGTGCGGTGTCGCCGTTCGTCCGTATTTAACAACTCGCGGAAAATTTGCGCCAGCGCGTCGGGCGCGTCCTCGTCGGTGAGCGCGGGCAACTGTATGAGCGCGTCGCGTTCGAGAAAGTCGCGCATGATGGAGGAGAAATTGAAGGTGTGTGCGCCGGTGACGATGCAGCGGGCGGCGGCGGCCGGTTCGAGCACGTTATGCCCGCCCGTGGGCGCGATGCTGCCGCCGACGAAGACGAGCGCGGCGAGCGGGTAGACCCCGCGCAGTTCGCCGATGCTGTCGAGCAGGACGACATCGCAAGCGCGGTCGTCTCCCTCCTGCGGCGGCCTCGAACGACGCGCCCACGAGAGGTCGCTCGCGGCGAGCAGGGCGGCCACTTCGTTGAAGCGTTCGGGATGGCGCGGCGCGATGAGCAGGCGCGGGCTGCGGCGGTCGCCGGCGAGCGCGGCGCGTGTTTTCCGGAACGCGTCGAGCATGAAGGCTTCTTCGGGTGCGTGCGTGCTGGCGGCGACGATGAGCGGCCGCGCATCGTCGAACGCGAAACGGTCGCGCAGTTCGACGGTGACGGCCTGTTCGCACGCCTCCGTGT